>JAUYIZ010000223.1 GCA_030688615.1 Desulfobacterales bacterium
AAATTACAAATATAAAGGCCGGCTTATCATCGTAGCAGGAATAACCCTGGGAATATTCCTCACCCTTTTTCCTCTTTCCAACTGGCTGTCCTTGTCCTTCCTGATTCTGTTCTGCGCCAACGCCGCAGGTACGATATTTGAGAATGTAAGTCGAACAGTCCTTCAAACTATTGTTCCCGACCAGATGCGGGGCCGGATATCGAGCATAAGAGAATTGGTACGCGGCCTGTTCGGCACCTGGATCGCCTTCGGCCTGGGTTTGGGGGGTGAATACTGGGGGGTAGTCACTTCGGCTTTTCTGCTGGGTGTTTTTTTGATTGTTTCCGTCACCCTGATAGCGATCTTGCTGCCCTCTTTCAGAAAACTGTGATGAAGAAAAAAAAGAGGCCCGCGGTCGATAATGCGGCAGGTTCACCTTATAATTTCTTTGGCAATTTTTAAAGCTAAATTTATGGTAAGGATTATACGGATCGCGGCCGGGAATGTTCACTGCACTCTCAAGCACAGGGGATGACATGAAAAAGATTTTAGTAATAGAAGATGAGGAGACATGCTGGAAAATTATTAATTTTTTTCTTACCAATACGGGCCAGTATGAAGTTAAGATCGAGAGTGACGGGAAACGAGCGCTGGCTGCGGTCAGGGAATTTAAACCGGATTTAATCTTACTGGATATCGTAATGCCGGATACAGACGGGATAGAGATAAGTAACCAGTTAAAAACGGATAATAATTTCCAAGAAATTCCCGTTGTTTTAATGACCGCTATTGTAACCCAGGAGGAAGTAGATCTCCGGGGCGGCATCCTGTATGGTCGTCCCTGCATTGCCAAGCCCATAGTTAACGATAATCTGCTTGCGTGCATTGAAAACAACCTTTCGTGAGCCATGACCGGAAAAAGAGAAGGAGTAAACGTCTATCGATAATTTCACCCCCGGCAGACATAAGGCAAGCATCGTCCACTCACCGCCATTTGCCAGGTTCCGTTTCAAGACCTTTGAAAAATGCTCGCTTTGGTTCAAGTTCAAGGAAGGAGAAAATTTTAACCGCAGAGCCTGTCCCGTGCTTGACACGGGAACACATTGAGAATTTTGAGGATTAAAATTTGAGCCTGACGCCGAAATTGGGCGAAAGAGGGCGTTTTGGGTGGCATCCATGAACGTTGAAGGACGCTCAGAAGCAGATCTAAGCCGTTTAACCTGGTGTAGCTTAATCATTACCGTCGCCGTCAGCGCCTTGTCTTTAACAGGGTGGGCCCTGGAGTCAACCCTGCTGGCCGCCATTAAAGAAGACTACATCCCCATCGCTCCCAGCACAGCGATCTGTTTTTTCATCGCAAGCTTTCCCTTTCTTATTTATATTTTCATTCCAAGCACTCTTTTCCGAACGATTACGGCATTTTGTGCATCCCTGACAATCTTAATTGCATCAATATTATTTTTATCTTTCTTTATGGGAATTATCATTGAGGCAGAGCATCTGGGGTTCGCTCAGCCTCATTTACCTGCCTTGCCGCGTGGTGGACATATGTCACCGGTTACGGAAATAATGTTTATGGTCGCATCAACAGGCGTTTTACTGCTCTGCCTGCCTGCACGCAGAAAACAACTTATTAAAAACATCGCCTCGTTTGCAGGACTGAGCGTGAGTGGCGCAGGATTCATAATGCTTCTTGGATATTTGCACGGGACACCTCTATTATATGGAGGAACCATAATACCCGTAGCATTTCCAACGGCAGTTGCTTTTATTTTTTTGGGTCTGGGAATCATACTTGCAGCAGGATCTTCGGTTCCGGCCGTCAGAATATTTGTCGGTTCCTCCATGCGCAGTCGTTTAACAAGAACCTTTCTTCCGGTGGCGGTTGCTTTTGTTATCCTCAGTGACCTGATCGGAAAACTTGATTTAGTCTTACCATTTAATACTGCACTGGTGTCATCTTTAACCGCCATCCTGTCGGCCGTCATTGTCGGCGTCATCATCGTGAAAATATCCAAATCAGTCGGCAGCGAGGTCGACCGGGCCAACAGGGACCGGGATGAGAAAACGATCGCCTTGCAGGAGAGTGAAGAGCGTTTCCGCGCGGCCATGGAAGCGACCGACGACGGCCTGTGGGATTGGGATGTCGCCGCCGACAACAGCTATTTCAGCCCCGCCTACTATCGTATGCTGGGTTATGAACCCAACGAGTTTGCCATGACATTTCAAAGTTGGGCGGGGCTCATCCATCCGGACGACAGGCAGCCCGCCCTCTCCATCCATCAGGATTGCGTTGAAAATCGCCGTCAGAGCTTCAGGGTAGAGTACCGCATAAAGGCCAAGGACGGCGCATGGAAATGGATAGTGGGCCGTGGCAGGGCGTTCAGCCGCGACGCTCAGGGCCGCGCACTGCGCATGATCAGCACTCATATTGACATCACCGATCGCAAAAAAGCTGAGGAAACCCTGCGGGAAACAAAAGAATTGCTGGATAAAACCTTCAGCAGCATGAATGATGCAATTTTCATTATAAAGTATGGGACCGGTACGATCATTAACTGTAATCCGGTCGCAGAGCGGATGTTCGGCTATAAGGATAAAGAATTGCTCGGTAAAGGCACTGCGTGTCTGCATGTGGACAAAAAAATGCAGGAAAGGTTCCATAAGGCGATGTTTCCGGTGTTGGATGAAGGCAAGGTGTTTCATTCTGAGTACCGCATGAAACGAAAGGACGGGAGTACTTTTTTTAGTGAGAATACAGTGACAGGAATCTTTGACGGATCAGGAAAAACAATAATGGGGGTCTTGGTCGTCAGAGACATTACCAATAGAAAGAAAAGGGAAGAAGAGCTTGTAAGGGCGCAAAAACTTGAATCCGTGGGGGTGCTTGCAGGGGGTATTGCCCATGATTTCAACAATCTCCTGACGGTTATTTTAGGCTATATTTCCTTGGCCAAGGAAACTGAAAGTAAAAATGATATTGTTGAATTTTTAACCGAGGCCGAGAATGCCGCTTTAAAATCCAAGGAGCTTACCCATCAATTGATTACCTTTTCAAAGGGAGGCGCGCCGGTAAAGAAGGCAGCCCCAATTCTTGAATTGGTCAAGCAAGCGGTTAACTTTGCTTTGAGCGGCTCTAATGTCCGGTGCGAATTTTTCCTGCCTGAGGATCAGTGGATGGTTGAATATGATGGGAATCAGATACAAGTTGTCATCAACAGTCTGACAGTTAATGCCCTTGAAGCTATGCCGGCAGGCGGCATAATTAAGGTATTCGCAGAAATTCTTGTGATTAATGGAAAACAAGAAGAATCAGGGCTCCGTCTACAAGAAGGCCGATACCTAAAGATTTCCATCCAGGACCAGGGTTCCGGTATTTCCGAAGAAAATCTTCCCAAGATATTTGATCCTTATTTTTCGACCAAAGACAGAGGCACTCAAAAGGGGATGGGGCTGGGTCTTTCATCCGTCTATTCCATCATCAAGGCCCACGATGGGTGCATCGTCGTAGATTCAAAAAAAGATGTCGGCACGACCTGTCACATTTACCTGCCCGCTTTGTAATTTGAAAATCAGGACCGGATAATTTTTCGCAGTTTGCGGATATCACCGAGCAGCAGCATCCCCATGGTCACCCCGGCCAGGGGCAGGAACGTCCTGAAAGAAAACTGCTGTGCGGCGGCGAACGCCGCGGGGTTGCCGAACCCTCCCCCCCCCAGCAGATGCTCCATGAGGGCCACCATCACGGAGACCCCCAGGGTTCCCGCCCCCACGTTAAACGAGGCCAGCATGGCGGAAACGATGCCGTAATGTTCCTGCCCCACCGCCTCGAAGGCGGTTCTCTGGTTGGCCGGCATGAAAAAACCAACTCCTGCGCCGTTTAAGGCCAGTGCGGCTGCCACCCGGAGATAGTGACTGCCGCTGCCCAGCAAAGAATACAACCAGATGCCCGCCACCAGAAAAACAAGGCCCAGCACAGACACATACCGGGCGTCAAACTGGTCTGCCAGCCGGCCGCTGAAGGGGGACGAAAGAGCGGTAAAAACCGGCAGCGCGGTCATCACCAGACCCACCAGGACCGGCGAAAAATTCAGCACGTTGTCCATGTAAATCGGCCCGAAAATGTTCACCGGCGTTTGCATTACCGAAAACGCCACGATGGACAGCAGCGCTCCGGAAAAAGGCAGGCTGCGAAAAAAAAACGGGCCGATCAGCGGGTTGCGGGTATGAAACTCGATCCACACAAAACCGGCGCCGCCCACGGCCGCCGCGGCAAACCAGTAGGGGATCTGGGGAGCGGCCCACTGGGTCCTGGCGCCCAGGCTCAGCCCGATGAGCAGTGATGGAAAAGCCGCCAGCAGCGCGGCGCTGCCGAAAAAATCAAAGGGTTCAGGATATGTTTTTTCCTCGCCTTTCAACACCACAAAAACGGCGGCGGAAACAACAATGCCCACCATCAGATTCATAATAAAAATGGCCCGCCAGGTGTAAAGGTAGAGAATCAGCCCCCCCACCGCTGGCCCGGTGGCCCGGCCGATGGCGCATGCGGAAGCGAACCATCCCAGGGCCCGGCCGCGCCGCTGCGGAGCAAAATTGGTCGCCAGAATCGCCCCGGACAACGGCATGGCCATGGCAAGACCGAAGGTCATCACACCCCGAAAAACCAGCAGTTGCGTCATGGACCCGGATAAGGCCCCCAGGCCGGACCCCAGCCCGTAAAGGACTATGCCGGCCAGGTACAGCTTTCTGCGGCCCATGATATCCCCGGCGCGTCCGAAGCAGAGGGAAAGCGTTGCGATCATCACCGCGCCCATAACCGACACCCACTGGACCACGGACAGACTCACGCCGAACTCCCTCTGAATGCCGGGCAGCGCAACATTGATGCTGCCGAGGCTGTTGAAAAACAGCAGGGCGCCGAGGCAGACGATACAAAGTATGATGCGTTCCTCTCTGGTCATCACAGGCTTCGAAACAGAAAATTTGGAATTTTAAGCAGCTATTCGGGTCCAGATGTTCAAGGAAGAATGCCGATCCAGGCGAAAATGGCGATCAAAGCAAAAAAGATCCACTGAAACAGTTTGATGGCAGGCTTCGGGATTTTGGATTTTAAGGCAATGACTAATTGGGTCACGGCAAAAGCCGCATAGTGGATGGCGATGAAATCCACCAGCAGCGTGTGGCCCGACTTAAATTTTGCCCCGAAGCCCACGGCCAGAAGGGCCAGGGTGGAAACGACCAGGAACACGGAAATATAATGAAAGACGCAGTGCATCACCTTTTGGGACACCTCGTCAAAGGACGCATCGAGCATGGGAGTCAGAAACTGCTTTTTCCCCACCATAAAGTGTCCGGCAGTGCTTACGAGAGCAATGATTCCGGAAATTAAAATGAAACCGTTCATATTGATCCTCCTTGATTTATTGAAAACGAAAACCGGAAGTTTCCCCTTTTTCGTACCGGTCCTGCTCCAGCTCCTGGAGCGGTCTTCTGAACAGCTTGCCGGTGTTTGTTTTGGGAAGGTCCGGAACAAACTCGATATCTTTGGGCACCTTGTAAGGCGCAATCCGGTTGCGCGTGTGCTCCCTGACCTTTTCCGCCAGTTCACTGCTGCTTTGGGCGCCGGATCTGAGGGTGATAAAAACCTTGACCCGGTTACCCATGACCGGATCAGGGCTGCCGACGGCCGCCACCTCAAGGACCTCGGGCATTTCCAGCACGGTTTCCTCCACCTCCTTGGGGCTGACCAGATAGCCGCGGGACTTAATCATGGCATCGGCCCGGCCCACCCAGTAATAATACCCGTCATCGTCAAAATAGGCCATGTCTCCGGTGGCATACCAGCCAGGATAGCGGTGTACTTCGTCCCACTTCTCGGGCATCTTTTTGTATTCTTTAAACAGGTTCGGGCTGTCTGCCCTGGCCACCAGGTACCCGGTGGTATTGGGCGGGCAGTATTTTCCGTTTTCATCAAAAACAGCCATGGGAATACCCGGGTAGGGCTTGCCCATGGACCCGTGCCGGACAGGAAAGGTGGGCCGCTGGTTCACAAAGGCACAGCCTTCGGTTTGCCCGAATCCGTCCAGGGTCTCGATGCCGAGCCTTTCCTTCAACTCGCGGTAGGTTTCGGCAGGCAGCACCTCCCCCCCGCTTAAAAAGCACTTCAGGGATGACAGATCAAACCTGCTTTCCAGTCCTTCAATGCCCAGCATCATGCGAAACATGCTGGGAGCCCCGCCCAGTTTGGTCACCCGGTATTTTTCAACAAATTCCAGAATCCTTTCCACCTGAGTCCGGCCGGTGTACATCACGAACCGGCATCCGGAATAGATAATGGCCGACATGGTGGCAAAGACAAAGCCGAAACTCAATTCAAAAGGATGCAGGAAGATATCATCGGCACACAGGGCAATCTGCCGGGAGGTGGGTATACCGCCGGCAAAGGTGTCCCGGTGCATGCGGACAACGCCTTTGGGGGTCCCGGATGTCCCGCTGGTATAGAGAATATAGGCCGGGTCGTCATTCCGGGTACGAACACCTTCCAGGGAAGCGGAACAGTCCTTGACAAAGTCATCGAGACCGATATGGTCCTTGCCGGACGGCCCGAAAACCACAATATGCCTCAGGCTGGGACAATTATTTCTTATGGCGTCTACGGGTCCGACGACGTCCGGGTGGGCGAATACGAGCACTGCGTCGGAATTATTAACCACGTATTCGATTTCCCTTTCCTTGTACAATGTCTGGGAAGGCACGGCCACCGCGCCGATTTTCATCACGGCCAGTACGGCGGCGTAGAGCTGCGGACAATTGGGGCTGCGGATCACCACCGTTTCTCCCGGCTTGATTCCGCTCCGTTTCAGAGCATTTCCAATCCTGTTCACCTGGATCTGGAGCTGTCTGAAAGTCACCTTTTGATCTTCGAAGTAAAATAAAACCCGGTCCCCCCTTCCTTCCGCCACATGTTTATCGCAGGCCTCCCAGGCGATATTGGTGTATTCCGGGATTACGATGTCGATATCCGGCAGAGGAATCAACTCCCTCTTCGGGTGCTCGATTTGAGCCATATTTTCCTCCGGTCTCAATTTTAACAGTTAGTAATAGCTTCTATTTTTCGCGCGCTTGCGCGTTTTTCTTTTCCAGCGCGGCCAGGATTTTTTCCGGCGTGATGGGCAAATCGGTAATGCGGACCCCCACCGCGTGATAGATCGCATTGGCAATGGCCGGTGCCGTGGAGCACTGCAGGCTTTCCCCGGACTCCTTGGCCCCGAAAGGCCCGGCGGGATCCGGTTCCCCCAGCGTCTCCGAGTTGATTTCCATGGGCATGTCCAGGGATGTCGGCATCGAATAGGTCAAAAAGGAAGAGGTGAGCATGCTTCCCCGGTCCCGTACAAGGCGCTCCGTGAGGGCCTGCCCCATGCCGCCGGCAATAGAACCGTGGACCTGCCCCTCGATGGCCAGCGGATTTATCGGCGTTCCGCAGTCATGCACCGCCGTAAAAGAAAGCACCCTGACCTGACCGGTCCCCTGGTCCACCTCAACTTCAGCGATCTGAGAGCCGAAGCTGTAAGCCGGTGTGACCTGGCCGATCCCCGTTTCCCAATTGGGATGGATGCAACCGGAGTTCCACGCCCCTCTGGCGGCAATGGGAAACCGGTCGGAAGCAAAGCCGGTTTGAATCGCCTCCTTAAAGGACATGCCGCGCTCGGGGCAACCCGTTATTTCCACGCGCCGGTCGCTTATGGAAAGCTCCGCCGGGCTTACTTCAAATTTTTCGGCCAATGCCTCCAAAATGATCCGCTTGGCCTCGGCCCCTGCCAGCCGGGCGGCATTGCCCACAAACATGCTGACGCGGCTGGAAAAACTTCCGATGTCAAACGGGCACACGTCCGTATCCAAAAGGGCCACCGTGATATCTTCCAGATGCACGCCCAGCGCCTCAGCGGCCACCTGGGCAATGATGGTGTTGGACCCCTGGCCCAAGTCTGAAGCCCCGGTGCGGAGAATGATGGCGCCGTCAGCCTGTATTTCCAGATCCACGGTGGGAAGCTTGCGGGGAACAAAGGCCGCGCCGGAATAAAAAGCATTGCACCCGATGCCGATTCCCCGTCCCTGACCGGCATCGGCGCGCTTGGTCTTCCAGCCGGTCATCTGCACCGCTTTTTCAATGGACTCGGAAAAGGCGCAGGTGGTTACCCGCTGCTGATTGCAGGTGACATATCCTTTCTTGACAGCGTTGCGCAGCCGGATCTCGGCCGGATCCATGCCCAGGTCAGCGGCAATCATATCCAACTGGCTTTCCTGGGCAAAGAAGCTCTGGGGGCCGCCAAATCCACGAAGAGCGCCGCTCACCGAATTGTTGGTGTAGGCACGAAACCCGTCATATCTGTAGTTGGGCAAATGATAGGGCAGGATGAGAAACTGACCCGCATTGTGCAGAGCGACCTTTCCCATGCTGAGATAGGCGCCGCCATCGGCGATTATTTTGCAGTAACGGGCGGTTATCCGCCCCTGTTTGTCCACCCCGGTCTTCAGGTAGTGGATCATTGGATGCCGCTGGCGCGTCGCGCCGAAAACTTCCTCCCGGGTGATGACGAACAAAACCGGCAGGCCGGTTTTTTTAGATAAAAGCGCGGCAGACAGGTCGTGGGCGAAAATTTCCCCCTTGCCCCCGAAACCGCCCCCGAGATGGGGCTTTATGACCCGGACATGGGTTTCCGGCAGTCCCATGGACATGGCCAGGTTCGACCTGAGAACGTAAGGCGCCTGGGCCGCCGCCCAGACGGTCAGCCGGTCGGAGCTGCTGTCGTATTGGGCCAGGATGGTATGGGGTTCCAGCATGCCGTGGCTGACGCCTTCGCAGGAAAATCGATCGTCCCTGATATGGTGCGATGCGGCAAAGGCTTTATCCACATCTCCAAAATCCCACTTAAAGTGAAGGCCGACATTTCCGGGCCACTCCTCGTGGATTTGGGGCGCGTCCGGAAGCAGCGCTTGCTCGGGATCAAACACGGCCGGCAGCGGCTCATACTCCACCTCAATAAGGTCAAGGGCTTCCTCGGCAATATCCTCGGAAGTCGCGGCCACGGCGGCAACCCCTTCGCCGACATATCTTACCCGCTCGACGGCAATGGGCATTTCATCCCCGTAACGGGTGACCCCCAGAGTGTCACGTCCGGTGATAACCCCCTTGACACCCGTGAGCCTTTCGGCCCGCCGGGTATCGATGTTCAGAATTTTTCCGTGGGGCAGCGGGCTGCGGAGCACGCGGCCGAAAAGACCGTTGCCGGGCATAAAATCGGCTGCGTATTTGGCCTCCCCGGTTGTCTGCGGCAATGCATCCACCTTGGCAAGCGGCTTGCCGACCACCTTAAAGTTATCGCTCAAGGTTGCTGGCCTCCTTTGCTGTAGATAAAGTGTCCCTTTCAGACCTGGATACGGCCAGGATAGCTTCCACCGGTTTCAGGTACCCGGTGCACCGGCACAGGTTCCCGGAAAGGACCTGGCGCACCTCCATTTCGGTCGGTTTGGGGTTGCGATCCAGGAGCGCTTTGCCGGATAGAATCATGCCGGGCGTGCAGAAGCCGCATTGGGTTGCACCGTGCTCGGCAAAGGCTTTCTGCAGCGGATGCAGCACACCGTTTACCGCCAGACCCTCAATGGTCGTAATCTCTTTTCCCCGGGCGTCCAGGGCAAGCACCAGGCAGGAGTTGACCGGCACGCCGTCCAGCAGGACCGTGCATGCGCCGCATTCGCCGGTCCCGCACCCTTTTTTTGTCCCGGTAAGCCCCACCGTCTCCCGCAGGACTTCCAGCAGGGTGCGGTTTGCGGCCGCATGCAGTTGGTGAATGCGGCCGTTGATTTTTAATTCAATCGAAATTTCCAAAAAAACCTCCTGTCACTATATGTTGTTCCATGCCTGGCGCGCGGCCCGGATGACCAGTGTCTTTATGGCCCTGCGCCGGTACTGGACAGATGTCCAGACGCTGGAAACACGCCGCGCCTCGTCCACCGCAGCCGCCCCGGCCGCCTCAAAGTCCTGTTCGCCTGGTTCCCGCCCCGTGAGCCTGCCCGCTGCCCGGGTTGCGTTGACCGGCCCGGGTCCGATGGCGCTGATGACAACTTTTGCATCCCGGCACCGTCCGTCATCGGCTGCTCTGGTCAGAGCGACGGCAACGTCCACCAGTGCATAATCAATGGAACCCCGGACGGCAAGTTTGATAAAAGCGGCGCCCGAGCGGCCGGGCGGCTCGGGGACGGAAATCTCCGAAATTATTTCATCCGGTTCCAGTACATTGGGTTTTTCTCCCTTGCCCGTGCAAAACGCATCAACCGGCAGCATGCGTGTGCCCCGAACGCTGATGATCTTCAACTGCGCCCCGAGAGCCATCAAGGCCGGCACGGTGTCCGGGCAGAAAACGGCAAAGCAGTATTTACCGCCTTTGACCACGTGGCAGACATCCCCGCCGCGTTTGTAACAGGGTGCAAAGGATTTGCGCCACTGGGCCGACTGGTTCAGATACCAGCACTTGCTGTCCAGCGCCACATTGCCGCCGATGGTGGCATTATTCCGGATTAAGGGCGACGCCACGCGTGCGGCCGCTTCACTCAGAATACCGAACCTTTTTTTCACAATCTCCGAACCGGCCACCGAACTCAGCGTGGTGAGCGGACCGATGCGCAAGCCGTCACGGGCATCGTATTCAATATAAGAAAGGCCGGGTATGGCCTTGAGATTAACAAGGCGCTTCGGGGTGACGACCCGCTGTTTCATCAATACCAGCAGATCCGTGCCCCCGGAGAGCAGGCAGGCATCCGCCTGGTTTGCGGCCAGAATCGCGCAGGCCTCGGGAAGGCTCCGGGGTTCTAAAAAATCAAAAGCGGGTAGTCGCAAGATTCCTCTCTCCTTTTTGTTTTCGAGACCTTTGCAAAACACCCCCTTTCGCCCAATTTCGGCGTCAGGCTCAAATTTTAATCCTCAAAATACTCAATGTATTCCTGCGGTTAAAATTTTCGCCTTCCTTGAACTGGAACGAAATTGAGCCTTTTTCAAAGGTCTCTTTTCCTTACCGGAGTCCCAACAGTTTGAAAAAGAAAGTTTCCGATTTTTCCTGAACCTCCGGCGAGTAAATTTTATCGGCATCCCGCAGGTCAATCAATTCCAGTTTTTCATGGGATATCCCCTGATCCACCGCCCACTGGGTGCCTTTGCCGAGTTTGGCTTTCAGGTTCAAAGGCAGATGGGCGCCGATTTTCTCCGTCCATTCATATTGTCCCTCAGCCGATGTAAGAAAATCGGTCATGAGCCATGCGGCCCCGGGATGGGCCGCATCCTTCAGGTTGGTCCAGGCACGCAGGCCGCCAAAAAATTTTGGAATGACAATGAGTCCCAGGGGCGCTCCCCGCAGCGCCAGATTCGCCGCAACCGTGGGAGGCGCAAACCAGAAAATCCCTACCTCGCCGGCGGCGACCCGTTGAGCCCCGCCGGGAAAGCTCTGGCCGATGACCGGGTCGTGGGCTTTGAGCTTTCTGAAAAGCTCAAAGGAACGTTCCCAGTCCCACTTTCCGTCTTTATCGCGCCAGAGCCAGGCCAAACGGCCGGGAAACTCCTCGGCGGAGCGGGCCAGCATGGTCTTGCCCTTCCACTTGGGATCACCCATTTCGTCCCAGGATTTGGGCGCTTCGGCCGGTGAAACCAGCTCCGTGTTGTAAATGCCCTGCACCCTGCAGTTGACCACTCCGCTCACATATAACCCGTGGGGAGGCTGGCTGTTGGCTCTGAAATCCTTCAGGTGCGGAAAATCGTTTTTGGCCAGAAACCCCCGCCGTGCAAGGATTTCCGCGCCGTCTTCGCTGGTGCCGGTCCAGTCGATGCTCAGCCGGCCGGCCTGGGCTTCGGTCACCACCCGGTTGATGGTGTCCTTGGTGTTGATTTCCATGTGCCTGACGTTAATAAAAGGGTACATTTTTTTAAAGCCGGTCAGATTCGTTGCAATATCCTCGGCAAGGCTGCCGGCGACCACCAGGGTCCCCTCTTTTTTTGCCTTTGCGATCATCTCTTCCCGCAAAGAAGCCGCAAAAACCTCCCCGGGTTGAATCAAGGGGGTAAGGAACATGGCGATGACCACAATGATTGACAGAACACAAACGATCCTTTTCATGGGCGCACCTCCTGACTGTTAAAAATGGAACATTTTTCTTGCATTCCCGCTAAAGATGGCTTTCTTTTCGTCCGCGCTGATGTCCATCTCCTCAATGGAGCGGATGGTTTCCCGGATCGCTTCCCGTCCCAGTTCCATATCAAAGGGCATATCCGTTCCGAAAACCATGTGCTCAGCGCCATAAAATCCGTACGCGCACATCAGTGCGTGGGTATTTCCGTTGACGGCGGTGTCGTTGTAAAACTTGCGGAAGTATTCCAGAGGGGCCTGGGGCAGGCCCTTTTTAACGTCCATGCCTCCCCGCATTTCAAACATGTTGTACATGGCGCTGATCCGCTTGGTAAAAAAAGGCACCATGGCGCCGGCATGATGATTAATGAACTTAAGATTGGGGAATTTGTCAAAAACACCGCTGAATATCAGCCGAACCTGCGCCAGCGTGTCCTGATAGACCCAGCCAAAGATCTGCCAGGCCATATGTTTTGCCACTTTTTCACTGGTATAGTCCGGCATATGGATATCGTACAGGGCATTGGGATGAATGAATATGGGCAGATCGTATTTGGCCATGGCCTCGTAAATCGGAAAGAGTTCGGGCGAATCCAGACCTTTTCCTCCGGCGGGCGGTTTCGTTTTTTCGTCATAGAAATAAAGGGGGGTATGAATGAACACCCCTTTGAGCTTAAGGTCGTTTACGGCCCGGTCCAGTTCGATCAATGCAGCCTCGGTATCATTAAAGGGCAGGTTTGCCACGCCGCAGAGAAAACGGTCCGGATGTTTTGCCACCAGATTGGCCAGCTCATCATTGGCTAGTTGTGCCATTTCAACGGCGGCCTTGCCTTTGACGATGGTTTCGATCGGACTTCCCACCAGGCAGATAACCTGCTGGTAGTCCTCATACCGGTCCATAATCCGGAATCTTTCCTCCAGGTTCCACAGGGTGTATTGTCCTTCAATTATTCTGGTGCTCATGGCGCTCTCCTGGACATACTTGGACTGCGCTTGGCGGTACTTGGGGGTGGTGATGTGGGAAAATATGTCGATTTTCATCGCATGGCCTCCTTGAAGGATTAAAATATTAGCCTGACGCCGAAATCGGGCGCAAGGGGGTGTTTTGCAAAAACCCCGGCGAGGTTCCTTGCGCGAAGGAGTATGTCAAACAAAGCCTTGGGTGTCAAGCCAAAAAGGCTTGGGCGCCCCCGGGTTCCGGGCATTATTTTGAAGCCCCCTGCAGTTACGCGCCCGCGTAATCGTTCACGGTTTACAGTTGCCGGTTCACGGTTTAAAAAAAATAGACATTAGAGGAGAATTGTGGGGTCTTCTGCTGCGCCCGTCCATATCTATTCCATCAAATATTGCGGAAGGAAGCGAAAGAAAGAGTACTCCGGGCATAGCTCATTGAAAAAACTGTGAACTGTGAACTGTGAACCGATAACCGTGAACGGTTACGCGCCCGCTGATGCGGTTCAGCCGCTGCCTCATTAATTATTGACACAACTTCCGGTTTCAGGTTATGTGATTATGTCCCAAAAACGTGAGAAAAATTTACGTTTTTGGTTTGCGCAATGATTGAGAATTACACTTATCGGCGCAAGGCTAAAGGCGAAGGGCTAAGGGAAATAACAAGGCAA
>JAUYIZ010000226.1 GCA_030688615.1 Desulfobacterales bacterium
TAAAGGCGAAGGGCTAAGGGAAAAAACAAGGCAATCCGGCCTTTCGCCTTTCGCCCTTAGCCTTTAGCCATGAGATTATTGCCGGGCGTGATCGTTTAATTATTATTATTTCGCAAGTTTCGGAACTTCAGTTTGGTAAATATGACACTTTTTCAATCTTGACAGTTGACCTGTTTATGGGCTATATTAAGTCATATCTAAAAGGGGGTATTCTCATGAAACTGTCAAGTCAGATTAGGCCAATCAGCTACCTGAAAGCCCATGCCGCTGAAATCGTAAGAAACCTTTCCAAACAGCAGGAACCACTCGTCATCACCCAAAACGGCGAAGCCAAAGTGGTCATGCAAGACATAGAAAGCTACGAGCAAACCCAGCAAACCATTGCTCTTCTGAAAATTCTGTCGCTCGGAATACGTCAGGTTGAGGAAGGCAAGGTTTTAACAGCTGAGGATGTGATTAAGCGTCTTCGCGATCGGCGGGAGGACCGGTGATGCCGTTCGCGGTTTTGCTGACCAACGACGCAGCACATGATCTCGGCGAGCTTTATGCTTACATCGCTGTACATGATTCACCTCGAAAAGCGGACTATGTTTTAAAACAGATCGAGAAAACCTTCTTCAGGTTATCCGAATTCCCCGAGCGGGGTGTCTATCCAAAAGAGCTGCTGAAACTGGGGATTCGAGAATACCGCGAGATTTTTTTCAAACCTTACCGTATCATTTACCGCGTCATGGATAAGAACGTCTATGTTCTGCTGATTGTGGATGGCCGTCGTGACATGCAGTCCCTGTTGCAGCGACGATTATTAGAAGCATAATGAAACGTCGGGTGAGAGCGTCATTGCAGACCTTGAAACAAAAAGGAGCTCCGGCGGGCTATGGGCGGACGAATATCTGCTTTTCGTAAAGTTTGCGGTAGATTCCTCCCAACCTCATCAATTCCTCGTGCCGGCCCTGCTCGACGATCCTGCCGTCCTGCACGACGCAGATCAGGTCTGCCCGCCGGATGGTGCTGAGCCGGTGGGCAATGACAATGGCCGTGCGCCCGGACAGAAGCCTCTCGACGGCATCCTGGATATAGGCCTCGGTGAGGGTGTCGACGCTGGCCGTGGCCTCATCCAGAATCAGTATGCGCGGGTCCGCCAGAGCTGCGCGGGCAATGCAGATCAGCTGACGCTGCCCCATGGACAGGTTAACCCCGCCTTCGGAGATTTCAGTCTCATAGCCGTCAGGCAACGAAGTAATGAAATCGTGAATGCGGGCCAGGCGGGCGGCTGCTTCGGTATCCTCAAGGGAGGCTTCCGGCCGGCCGAATCTGATATTGTCGGCGATGGTTCCGGGAAAAAGAAAGGGGTCCTGGGGCACCAGTCCCATCTGGCACCGGAGGGACTGCTGCCGGACATCCCTGACATCGATGCCGTCGATCCGCACGGCGCCGGCCGTGACGTCGTAAAAGCGGGCCACCAGGTTGGCAAGGGTGGTTTTGCCCGCCCCGGTCGGCCCCACGAGGGCTACGGTCTGGCCCGGCTGGATGTGCAGGGAGATGCCGCGCAGCACTTCAACCTGGTCCCGGTAGGCAAAACGGACATTATCCAGCTCGACGCGGCCGGTGATGGGAGGCATTTGCGCCGCCCCGGGCCGGTCGGCGACTTGCGGCGGGGTGCCGAGCACCTCGAGTATCCTTTCGCCGCCTGCCATCGCTCCCTGCAAGGCCGTATAAAGGTGGCTGAGCTCCTGGATGGGTTCAAAGAAACGGCTGACGTAGGCCAGAAAAGCCACGACGACACCGATGCTGAGGGATCCTTGGGCTGCCCAGGCGCCGCCGAACCACAGGACGATCGCGGTCGCCAAAATGCCCAGGAACTCCACCGACGGGAGAAAAATCAACGAAAGGGATACGGCGGAAATATATATGTCACGGTTGTTCCGGTTGACCTGATCGAAACGTTTCCGGGTGGCACGCTCCTGGGCGAAGGCCTGGATGACGCGCATACCCGAAAGATTTTCCGCAAGATCCCCCACCACCGCGGCGATGCCGGTGCGGGTCCGGCGAAAGGCCACCTGGGCCCGGCGCGTGAACAGGACGGTGATCAGGACCATGGGCGGCAGCACGGCGAAAGTCAGAAGCGCCAGCTTCGGGCTCATGGAAATCATGGCGGCGACGATGCCCACCAGCAGGAGACTGTCTCCTACCATGGTCACCAGGTCCTGGGACAGCAGATCGTTAATGATCGACACGTCGTTGATGACCCGGGAGATGGTCGTGCCGACGACGTGTTTGTCGTGGTAACCCAGGGGCAATTCCTGCAGGTGGCGGAACATCTGCCGGCGCATGTCGGCCAGCACCTGCAGCCCGACCCGGGATAGCAGCCATCGCTCCCAGGCCGTGCCTATGTAGATGCCCGCAAACGCGGCGGCAATCAGCAGGGCGACATAGGCCAGGCCGGGCATGTTGCCGGCAGCGATGTTTTCATCGATGGCGATTTTTAACAGGTAGGGAATCGCCAAGGTCAGCACGGAGGTGCCCAGCATCAGAAAGAAGGCCGCCAGCATGCGATGCCAGTGGGGGCGCAGAAATCCCAGGAGGCGCAGGGCAACCCTGAAGTTGAAGGCGCCGCCTTCGGGTTTGTCGCCAAAAAGTTCCAGGGCCCAGGTGGGGCCCATTTGGGGCCCTGCAGGGCCGATGGAAAAATTCATATCGTGACTTCCCCGTAAGGTTGCAGCGGCAGGGTCCGGGGACGGGGCTGAAGCTGCCGGTGGTAAATCTCGGTGTAAATACTGGAGCGGTGCAAAAGTTCCCCATGAGTTCCCTTTTCGACGATGCGTCCCTGGTCGAGCACCAGGATGAGGTCGGCCTTGTACACGGTGCTCAACCGCTGCGCAATGACAAAGGAGGTGCGCCCGTGCATCAGGTGCTCCAGGGCCGTCTGAATCAGCTGTTCGGTGTCTGAGTCCACGCTGGCGGTGGCATCGTCGAGAATCAGGATGGCCGGGGCTTTCAGCAGCGCGCGGGCAATGGCAATCCGCTGCTTTTGGCCGCCGGAAAGGGTGACGCCGCGTTCGCCGACAGGGGTGTCGTACCCGCGGGGCATTTGCAGGATAAAGTCATGGGCCTGCGCCGCTTTTGCCGCCTCGACGATTTCCTCTTGGGCAGCATCCGGTTTGCCGAAGCAGATGTTTTCGCGGATGGTGGTTGCAAAAAGCGTGGTCTCCTGCAGCACGATGCCGATCTGTTCCCGCAGGGACCTGAGTTGAACCGTCCGGATGTCCTGTCCGTCAATCGTGATATGGCCGGCCGTGGGGTCATAAAAACGCGGGATCAAATTGATGATGGACGATTTTCCGGAGCCCGTGAGTCCGAGCAGGGCAATGACCTGGCCGGGCAGGGCCTCCAGGGCCACGTCCTTTAACACCTCATTTCGATGATGGTAGTTGAAAAAAACGTTTTTGAAACATACATGCCCCCTGACGGGCGGAAGGGGGCGGGCGCCGGGCAGATTCTTCACGTCCGGCTCCATGTCAAGTATCTCGAAAATACGTTCCCCGGCTGCGGTGGCGTTGGCCAGGGCAGGCAGGATAAAACCGAGACGGCGAACCGGCCGGATGAGCAGGCCCATGTAGGTGAGAAAGGCCACCAGTTCTCCCAGGGTGAGATGTCCGCGGATCACCACCATCCCGCCGTACCAGATAATAATGACCGTCCCGAGGTTGGCCACCAGGTCCAGCAGCGGGCTGTTGAAAGCCCGGAGCTTTTCCGCCCTGGCGGAAAAATCGAACCAGCGGTCATTTTCCCGGTCGAAGCGGTCAATTTCAGCCGGCTCCTGGGCAAAGGCCTTGACCACGCGGGAGCCGCGCAGATTCTGCTCCAGCCGGACCGTCAGCACGGCCAGTTGCTGCTGGATGGCCAGTGACAGGGGCCGGTATCGACGGCTGAACCGGCCGGCCCGGTAGATAATTGTCGGGATGGTGCTGATGGATAAAACCATCAGGAATGGATTCATGATCAGCAGGAAGATGCCCGCGCCGACAAACAGCACCAGCGCTTCGGTCAACCGCAAGAGCGCGCGGCCGGTTAAAAAGCGGATGCGCTCCACATCCTGGATCGCGCGGGAAAGAAGCTGGCCGGCCTGGGAACGGTCGTGATACGAAAATTGCAGGGAAGAAAGCCTGTGATAAAGCGCGTTTCTCAGGTCATAGACCACGCCCTGGGAGGACATTTCGGCCCACCTGCCCATAATGAAGGTCAACAGTCCTTTACCCAGCGTCACGCCCAGTATGGCCAGCACCGAGACCCGTAACGCCCGGATATCCCCGCCGCGGATCCCCTCGTCCACGGTTTGACGGATGAGCTGGGGGATGACCAGTGCCAGTCCCGTGGTGATTACCAGGCAAAGATAGGCGCCGCCGGTCAAGCGCCAGTAAGGACGCAGATAGTTCAGGGAGCGAAGCAGAATACGCCAGGCCCCGGGGCGAACGGGCGGGCTCGGGAGCGGATCGGAATCGGGCATTACAGGCGTCTCCAGCGTTTAAGTGTCTCAAGGCTTTTGTACTCTGAAATAAAAGAAATGATACCACCAAATCAAAGAACCCGGCAAGTTAAAAAAAAATTAAATTACCCGTAAATTTTCCCTTGACAGTGCGGGATTGTTTTGTTAATTTTTCATCAAACAACCGGTTGGTTGGGAATGAAAGAATCATTTTGAGTATGGTGCGAGGAGGAGAAGGCATGGTTAGTGTGGGAATAGACGTAGGCACAGGGAGTATAAAAGTCTTGGTGCTGGATGGAGACCGTATCCTGTCAAAGGTGAAACAGATTTCTGATGTTGAAGAAGAAATAGCGATCCGGACTGCACTCGATACGGCCGTCTCCGAAGCAAAGATCAGCAAAGATTCGATAAAATTTGTCACCGCTACGGGCGCCGGGGGAAAAAATGTTTCAAACCCGCAGGAAATCGTAACGGATATTACTTCGGCCGTCAAGGGAAGCTGTCACCTCTTTCCCGCAGCACGGACAATTATTGATGTGGGATCCGAACAATCCAGAGCGGTGAAATGCGACGGGCAAGGCAACGTGAAGGATTTTGCCACCAATGAGAAATGTGCCGCAGGGGCCGGAGCATTCATTGAAGCCATGGCCAGGGCGGTGGGAACCGATTTCGATCAGTTTATAAAGCTGTATTTTGAGTCCGGGAAAGAAATCCCCATCAATGCCCAGTGTGCTGTTTTTGCAGAATCCGAGGTGGTGTCATTGATCAATTCAGACGCGACCGCCGCGGACATCTCCCGCGCGATAAACCATTCCATCGCGGAAAGAGTTTCGTCTTTGACGCGCAGAGTCGGCGTGGAAGAAAAAATCGTTTTGATCGGCGGCGTTGCGCTCAATACCGGATTCGTAAACAGTTTGAAACAATTTTTAAAGACCGAGATTCTGTTGCCGGATGATCCGCTTTTCGTTAATGCTTTGGGGGCAGCGCTTATCGGGCAGGAAAGGGGTTGAAAATGGCAGATAAAACCGAATACTTCCGCTGGGAAGAATCAGATTTTGTAAACAGGAATATTGACTGGAAAAAAGCAGAGGTTATTGCCGCCGGTGTCGATGTGGGATCGGTAAGCTCACAGATGGTTATTCTGGCGGACGGGGAAATTTATGCCTACAGCAGCACCCGGAGCGGATCGAGCAGCCCGAACAGTTCCAATAAGGCGGCGGAAATCGCGCTGAAAAACACGGACATGACACTGGAGGATATTAATTATATCGTTGCCACCGGTTATGGCCGGGTGAATATTCCCTTTGCAAGCAAGAGCATCACGGAAATTTCCTGTCACGGGTTGGGCGCCAACCGCATGTACGGCCCGACGGTAAGAACATTGCTGGACATGGGCGGGCAGGATTGTAAAGCCATACACCTTGATGAAAAGGGAAAGGTGACGGATTTTTTAATGAATGACAAATGTGCCGCCGGCACCGGCAGAGGGATGGAAGTTATTGCCGAGATTTTATCGGTTCCGGTGACCCAGATCGGTGAAAGATCTTTTGATATCGACGAGGAGCCCCCTTCGGTCAGCAGCACCTGCGTGGTTTTTGCCAAATCGGAAGCCACCGGTCTTTTAAAGGACGGGTGGACGAAAAACAAGGTGCTGGCGGCCTATTGCTCGGCCATGGCGGCCCGCGTGGTGGATTTGCTGCGCCGAATCAATGTTGAGAAGGATTTTGCGATTACCGGCGGGATTGCAAAAAATTCGGGTATTGTTCGCAGAATAGAAAAACTCCTCGATATCCAGGCGCTGGTCCCCAAATACGACCCGCAGATTGCCGGCGCCTACGGCGCTGCGTTGTACGCCAACGCCCTGTGGAAAAAGAAACGCTAAAAATAGACAGTCCGGAGTTCCTTACACTTAAGTCTATCCCTTAAAACATAAAACTCGGATTTCGGTCCGTTTATACGTAAAAATGGGAGGTCTTTTCAATGTTTGAACAATTTGGCGATGCATATGAAAACCGGCATGAGTATGCCAAGGCATGGAAGAAAAGAACCGGCGGCAAAGTGGTCGGCTTCCTCTGCAGTTATGCGCCGGAAGAAATTTTGTATGCCGCGGGTGTCCTGCCCGTGAGACTCTTTGGCGCCCAGAAATCGTCGGACCTGGTGGAAAAGCACCTGGCGTCCAATATTGCCTGTTCCTTCTGCAGGGATTGTCTGGGGCAGGCACTGGAAGGGGAATATGCTTATCTGGACGGCGTGGTTCAGGGTCAGACGTGCCTGCACACCGGTGAGGTCTTCTGGATCATGGAAAAGCACCTGCCGCTGGAATTCACTTATTTCCTATCCGTGCCCCACAGCACCCAGAACAAGGGAAGATTTGAATACCTGGCCAAAGAATATGAAGATTTTACATCTGCCCTGGCAAAGTGGGTCGGAAAGCCCATAACCAACCAAGACCTGGACATGGGCATTGAGGCTTATAACAACAACCGCCGTTTAATCCGGCAGATATTTGAGTATCGCAAGAAAGACGATCCCCTGGTCACCGGCGCTGAGGCCCTCGACGTTGCCTTAAGCGCCCAGATCATGGATCGACGGGAGCACAATGCCATGATGGAGGCCGTCCTGAAGGATTTGCCAGGCCGTAAGATGGACCGGGAGACCGGAACCAGACTGATCATCATCGGAAGTGTCAATACGGATCGGGAATTCATGCGGCTGGTGGAGGAAGGGCTTGATCTGCCGGCAACCATCGTGATCGATGATACCTGTACGGGGATCCGGTACAATTTTAACGATGTCACCCCGCAGGAAGACCGGCTTTTGGCCATTTCAATCCGGTACAATCATCGCCCCCCGTGCCCCAATAAAGACTGGCCGAAACGAAGAAGGATGCCTTTCATCAATCATCTGGTGAAAGAATATAATGCGGAAGTAGCGGTTTTATTCAACCAGAAATTTTGCCAGCCGCATCAGCTGGATAATGTTTTCATTGAAGAAAAGTTGAAAGAGCAGGGAATGACAACCCTGCGCCTGGAATTTGATATTCGAATGCCCAAAGGCCAGATCCGGACGCGCCTGGAGGCCATGTTGGAGACCACCATGGATATCATTTAGATCAATTGAAGGTTTTTGAAAAGGTAATGGAGGTAGTGTATGGGCGCCCAGAAGACAAAATATAAAGTTGAACGCTTTAAAATGTGGGAAGAGGCGAAACAGCTGAAAAACAAGTTTTTTCATGATTACAAGGATATCAAAAAGAAAGGCGGCCTGCGCATTCTATCTGGAACAGCAATTTCCCTGACGTTCAGCGCCGGGTTTACAGATGCCCTGATCATGGGTGCGGAACCCTTTTCCGCCAACATCGCATTTGACATAGATTTCTGTCTCAAATGCCTTGAGGAATGTGAAAGGCGGGGCATGAGCCGGGAGATCTGCGGGTACAGCAAATGCGCCTGGGGCGCCATGTTTCTAAATGAAAACGTGATGCCTGACGGCACCCGGGTCGATGAGTGGCTGAAACCGGATTTGACAACCAATTTTTCCATCGCCCCCTGCCACAACAAGTGGTTTCAATATTTATCCGAAAAAGGCGGGGTGCCGTTTTATCTTTTTGACCTGCCCAAGGCCTATCCGTATAACACTGAAAACGTGATCAATTACGTTTCCAACCAGGTCCTGGACTACATCGAGTGGGCGGAAAAGACCCTCAACAGGACATTTGACGATGAAGCGTTTATCGAGGGCGTGATCAACGAGACCCGCTCGTTTAAGATCTGGACGGAAATCATGCTCCTGAATCAGGCGGTTCCGGCGCCGCTGGATGAAAAGAGCCTGTTTTCCTTCGTCGGCCCGAATCTCTCGATTCCGTATAAAAAAGAAGCCGGGGAGTTTTATGCCCGGCTGCTGGACGAAACCAGGGATCGGGTGGAAAGAAAGGTCGCCGCGGTCGGCAACGAGCAGTTCCGGGTCATTACGGATGCCATTCCGCCGTGGCCCAATTTGAAGTTGTACCGCTACATGGAGGAAAAATACGGTGTCGTGGTAGTCGGGTCGCCGTATGTGATTTGCCTGATCGGCGCCTGGATGTTTGACAAGGACAAGAACCTGATTCCGACACCCACGCCCGAAGAGGCCGGCATGAAGCTGGACACCCGGGAAGACGCCGTCCGGGCGCTGGTGTGGTATAAAACGCATTTTGCCACCGAAACCCTGTATAATATCGCCTGCGGTGAAGTGCTGCATGAAGTGGCCCTGGCCATTGCCAGGCAGTGGAAGGCCGACGGGGGCATACTGCACCAGAACAGGGGCTGCACCATGCAGGCGCTCGGGAGCATCGAAAGCCGCAATGCGCTGGCTGAAGCCGGCATTCCCTGTATCAATTATGAAGGCAACGATGCGGACCCGAGAGAAGTCGACCTGACGAACCTCAAAAGGAAGGTGGATATTTTCCTGGAAGCCAACAAGGTGAAAAGGCTGGATACATGAGTTGTAAAATACCGGAAGATTGTATTTTTTGCGGAACATGCGCTGAAGAGTGTCCCAACGGGGCCATATATGAAGGGGAAGTCCAGTTCCACGTGGACCCTGAAAAATGCACCGAATGTGTGGGTTGTTATGAAAGGCCCCGCTGCATCGAGGCCTGCCCGCTGGAACTGCCCCTCAAGGATCCCGATCACCAGGAGACCCGCGAAGCATTGCTGGCCAAGTGGCGTAAATTAAACCCGGGCAAGGAGCCCAATATTTTCTGATCTGCGTTCGCAGACCCGCGACACGGAAGCACGAATAAAGGAGATGAAGAATGGACGACATCAAAGCAATCGATATCATGAATTATCCGCTTCAATGCAAGGTGATGGAGTATGATTTCAACAAATTTCAAGAATGGCGCCAGATGGCTGAAACCACGTTTAAACCCATGTTCCCCAGCGGGCGTTTTCCGGTGACGACCGAGGAATATCAGGCTCACAAGTTCCTTTACGGGACGGTTTTTTATCCCTATGAGTCCGTCGCAAGGTTGATTCAGGCCATGGACGAGGAAGGGTACGATAAAATCTGTATCACCGCCTGCAAGCTGTGGTCCTACCGCAGATCCCATTCCATGATTTTCGATTTCACCATCGACCAGGTCAACGACATGGTCAAAGCGGCCGGCGGGCGGCTGATCGGCGCGGCGGGGTATGATCCGTTCCGCATCCAGGAGAGCCTGCGGGACATTGAAAAGGCCGTGAAAGAATACGGGTTTAAATTCGTGTACGCGCACCCCATAACTTTCGGGCTGCCTTTCAACGACAAAAAAATGTACCCGCTTTACGGGCTCTGCAATTCACTGGGGGTTCCCGTGTCCATGCAGGCGGGACATTCGGCCGAACCGCTGCCCAGCTGGGTGGGCAATCCCATGACCGTGGATGAGGTGGTGATCGATTTTCCGGACTTGAAAATCAACCTGTCTCACACGGGGTTTCCATGGATCAAGGAATGGATCGACCTGATCTGGAAACACCCGAATGTTTACGGGGATATTTCCGCCTACATGCCCCGGGGCCTGGATCCGGAATACCTCAGCTTCATTTCCAGCAGCCGGGGGCGCGGAAAAGTGATGTGGGGCACCAACGGGCTGGGGCTCAAACGGGGCAAACAGGAAATCATGGGTATGGAATGGAAGGATGAGGCCAAAAAACTAGTGCTCCGGGATAATGCCTTGAGGTTCCTGGGGATCGAAGGCTGAGGCATGAATCCGGGGCCCGATCAGAAAAAATCGCCGGTAGCGGAAATTTTTGACATTCAGAGATATTCCATCAATGACGGCCCCGGAATTCGAACCACCATCTTTTTCAAGGGGTGCCCTCTACAATGCAAGTGGTGCGGGAACCCGGAATCTTTGAGCAAGGCGCCGCAACTGCTCTTTATGGAATCTTTGTGTACCCGGTGTTATCAGTGTGTCAGCGCCTGTCCCGCCGGCGCCACGACAATTGAAGGCGCTGATGGAGGGGTGCGGATTGACCGGGCCCGCTGTACGGGATGCGGCGCCTGTGTTGATGCCTGCGCTGCGGGGGCCAGGGTGATTTCCGGCCGCACGGTGAGCCTTGCCGAGGTTATTGAAATCGTTAAAAAAGATTCCCTTTTTTACCGGGTTTCCGGCGGCGGCGTGACCGCCTCGGGGGGCGAGCCCACGACCCAGCCCGAATTTTTAACGGCCTTGTTTCAATGGTGCCAGAAAAATAATATTTTTACCACCCTGGACACTTGCGGATATGTGCGCTGGGAGGTATTAAAAGACATACTGGAATTCACCGAGCTGGTTTACTTTGACATCAAGCATATGGATTCCGGCAAGCACCATGAATACACGGGCGTGGGCAACGAACTGATTCTGGAAAATGCCCGCAGAATCGTTCGGCAGGGAAATTCGATCCGGATCCGGATGCCGCTGATTCCCGGGGTCAATGACACGCAGGAGAATATCCGGTCGGTGGTCCGTTTCATAGGGGAACTGGGGTTGAGCCGGATCGACCTGCTGCCGTATCATCAACTGGGGAAAAATAAATACGCGAGACTTGGAAAGGACTACAGTTTATCCGACAAAAACATCTATGACAAACAGCAGCTGGAAGAAATTGTCGGTTATTTTGTTTTGTTGGGTGTTCAAGCGCACATTGCTTAGGGTTCACGCAATAATCAGTTCGCAATACCGAGACCAAGGTCTCGACACCCGAGGGAGGCACCGCGATGAATGCTACAGATGACAACCGCAGCGCGCCGAGTGAAAGGGTTTTAAGGGAAAAAGAAGAACTGCTGGCCGCTGAGCCGAAGATAGATGTCCAGCGGCTGATTGCTCTGCTGGAAGTATATGAGCAGACGGCCGGGCAGCCGCCGGTTGCCCAGGTTTCGAAACTTTTTCACAAGCTCTGCCTGGAAAAGGAGATTTTCATTGATAACAACCCCATTGTCGGAACACTGACCAAATATAAATACGGTGGTTTTCCGGTGCCGGAAGTCGGGTGCCGCTGGATGAAGCGCGTCGACAAACTGGCCCTGCAGCGGGGATTTGTGGAGCTGACCGAGCACCACAAGCACTGGATCCACAAGGCGGTTGATTACTGGGCGGACCGGAATATTTTCAACCGGGTCAGGGATATCATGCTCGATTCGGCCGGTGTGGATATCGGCACGCTGGGCAAATGCGGTCTGGGCACGGAGCTGACGCCGGGCGGATTCATGGACGGGGTCCCCGATTATGACATGGTGTTGCAAAGAGGGCTCAACGGGCTCATGGCCGAGGCTGTAGAAAGGAAGGCGGCGCTGGACACCGGGGATGCCGAGCAGCTCAAGCAGTGGTATTTTTATGAAGGGGCGATCCGGAGCCTGGAGGGGATGATCCGCCTTTCTGCAAGATACGCCGAACTGGCCCAGACCATGGCCCTGACCGAAAGCGACCCGGAGCGCAGAGCGGAGCTGGAAAAAATTGCCCGGGTCTGCCAGAGGGTTCCCGCCCAGCCGGCCCGGAATTTTCACGAAGCGCTTCAGGCCACCTGGTATGTCATTTTAGGCGTCTGGATGGGATCGCCGACGGTGTTGTTTGCGCCCCCGTCGCGAATTACGCAATACCTGTACCCCTTCTATCAAAAGGATAAAGCCGAGGGGATTCTGGATGACGCAGAGACCATCGAGCTTTTGCAGTTTTTTTTCCTGAAACTGAACGGACTGGCCCAGGTTCTGTCCCCCCACGGGTTTGCCTGGTCCCAGAGCCGCCTGGGGTTTCACCTGTCTCTGGGCGGATTGACCGCCGACGGGGAAGATGCCACCAACGAGCTGGATTTTCTGGTTATCGAAGCCCAGCGGCAGATCGAGCTTCCCGAGCCTCTGGTGGACGTGATATATCACGACAAGCTTTCCGATGAGTTTCTCTCCCGGTGTGTGGACCTGATCCGGACAGGAATCGGCCAGCCGGCCTTTCACAATGTTGCCATGGGAATCCAGCGGCATCTGTCCCATGACCACATGCCCATCGAAGAGGCCCGCAACCTGAGTATCGTCGGTTGCGTCCAGAGCAACGTTCCGGGGTATTCGGCGATTCCCTGGGAGACCATGTTCAACACGGCCAAAATGGTTGAACTGGCCCTGTACGACGGCAGGGATCCCCTTTCGGGGATACAGATCGGGCCCAAAACCGGAGATGCCGCATCGTTTCAGAGCTACGCGCAATTCTATGACGCGGTGGTGCGCCAGGTAAAGCATTTCATGTCCATCATTCGCCGGACCAGCCGGACGGCATGGAATATCGCGCGGGATTTTCCCGTGCCGTTCAACTCGGCCGTGACCAACGACTGCATCAAGGTGGGCAAAGACCTTGTGGACGGCGGTGCGCGGTACCATGCAGGCAATGCCGCCTCCATGGTGGCGGCCATTGATGCCGCAAACTCTCTGGCAGCGGTAAAGAAGGTGGTGTTCGAAGATAAAAAGATCAGCATGCAACAGTTAAAGCAAGCCCTGGATGCCGATTTTGAAGGCCACGAAGATATCAAGCAGTTGTGTCTCGGTGCGCCCAAGTACGGCAATGATGATGCCTATGCGGATCAGATTGCGAGAAAATTTTATGAGCTCTGCTGGGATGAGCACCAGAAATTTCCCGACTACCTGGGAAGACCCTCCAAGGCCGAGGCCTATTCGGTCACCACGCATTTTGCCACGGGCAGATTTACCGGCGCCCTGCCATCGGGAAGGAACGCGAAAATAGCGCTGACCGACGGCACGGTTTCGGCCACCCCCGGCACGGACAAATGCGGCCCGACGGCGCTGATAAAATCCGCGGCCCGGGTGATTGACACCGTAAAATACGGTGGGAATCATTTTAACATGAAATTTTTGCCTGCCGCGTTGGCCGGCGTTGAAAATGCCAGGAAATTTCTCTCCCTGATCAAGTCATATTTTGATCTGGGCGGGTACCATGTCCAGTTCAACTGCGTCAGCTCCGAGGCGCTCAGGCAAGCCCAGTTGAACCCCAAGGAAAATGCCAACCTGATTGTCCGGGTGGCAGGTTTCAGCGCATTTTTCATCTACCTGGACAAAGGGGTCCAGGACGAAATAATCAAAAGAAGCGAGCTGGAA
>JAUYIZ010000228.1 GCA_030688615.1 Desulfobacterales bacterium
TCGCCCCTGGCGACTCGCTGGATATACTCGTCCCGGGTCAAAAGGAAATGAGTCAAATCTATGACATTGGCCCGGATGGGAATATATACATGGTCGCTCTCGGAAAAATTCATACAGCCGGGTTGGACCTTTTGTCCTTGACCAAAACAATAACCGAAATGGCTGATAAATATATCCAAAAAGGGGACAAGATTTTAATCCGTTTCGTGGAACATAAAAGATACATCCATATCCAGGGGGGTGTCCGCTATGCGGGCTGGTATCGCACAGATCCGGTGACAACACTTGAAGAGCTGCTTGAAAATGCCGGAGGGTTGTTGTCCGAAGCGAATTATTCACAAATTAAACTGATACGCAAGGTCGGCGATGTGGACAAAGAAATTGGTTTAGCGGGCCCGATCGTTTTGGAATCAAATGATGTGCTCTTTGTTCCCATGCCGTTAGAATACAGCAAGACGATCGATGCGGGCGACCTGCTGTTTGTCAGCATACCGCACCGAAGGGTTTCGTTATACCGCACGGATGATTCATCTTCCACCGATTCATCTGATTTTGTCCAGGAGTTAAAGCGGAATCAAATCGAGGTTGACACCAATGGCTATCTTTACATCCCCAATTTTGGTCATATTTATGTCCGCGGATTAACCACCGAGCAGATTGTCCGGATAATATCAGACAAGCTCCCCAAATATCTTTCCCGGGCGGAAACGGTAGAGGTGAATATCGTAGAAAAAAAACATTATGTCAACGTGTTCGGTCACGTTGGATCGCCGGGCCGGTATAATATCCAGGAAGGCGGAAATATTCAGGAAGCCCTTACGATATCCGGTGGCGCCATCGACGGCTCTGTTTTGAGCAATATCAGAATCCAGCGGGTCCTGGGGGGCCGTCTCCGTCAACTGAAGTTGAACCTTTATCAGTTTATCATAACAGGAGACAGCCGGCTCCTGACCCCCCTGCATGAAAACGACACGATCTTTGTACCGATTACTGAAAATTTCGGCAACATCAAAAGAACCCTCGACGTATGGCGCCCGCCTGCAGAGAGGTTGGAGCAGGATGTCAAGTCAAAGGTCCGAATTTTTGGGGCTGTCAATAACCCGGGAATTTATGAACCCGGGGAAAAGATGAACCTCATTGACCTTCTGGTCCTTGCCAGCGGGGGAACCGATGATGCCGACCTGAGCAAAATATTGGTCATCAGAAATGAAAAAATAGTCAGCACCTTCAATTTAAAAGCCTGGCTGGACGGTGTTGAAGAAGCCGCCGCCGAGTTGCCGAAAATCGAGAATGGAGACACGGTTTATGTCTATTTTGTGATGAAAAAGGAATTCGAGCCGGATGAAAACAAAATATTTTTTGCTATCGGCAACGTTCGAGGGCCGGGTTTTTACAAACTTTATGACCAGATGACGGTCTTGCAGGCCCTTGCCACGGCGGGTGGACTGGGCCCGTTTGCCAAGCTTGAAAACATCATGATCATTCGCATGGTGGAGGGAAAACAGGAAAATATCCCCTTCAATTATAATAAGGCCATACAGGGGAAATATCCCGAGCTGAACATCTTTATATCCCCGAGAGATACGATTGTTGTGCCCTGATACAAAGCAGCGCAGAGGGCCGCAGATGAGCATAAACGAAGAGGCACCAATGGAGAGGAACGGGGTATGGTTAAGCAGCGAATTTTTTTTTCCACCGCATTGATTTTATTTTCAATCCTTTCGGGGTTACCCACGCCTGCACTGGGCAAAGGCCGCATTGAAATCCTCCCGATGATAACCATCGAACAGGTTTATGACGATAATCTCTTTCTGGACAAGAATAACCAGCAATCAGACTTTATCACCACAGCTTCTCCAGGCATCAGCATCAAAGGCACAACAGGAAACAGCAGTGTCGATATAGTTTATTCCCCGACATTTGTAAAATATAACGAATTTAAAGAAAACGATACCGTAAGACACAATGCCGCCATACAATTGAAACAACAACTCGGGACCTATTTGGGCCTAACTCTCAATGACACCTATTTTAAAACCGAGGAATCCATTGAACCGGAAGGGCTGTCACAAATACAAACCGTAAGACGGACCCGGAAGGCTTACCAGAGAAATGCGGCCGGTATTGCCATGGACTATCAGTTCGGCGCAAATGACAGCCTCAGCATCGGATATGACCACGAGTATCTTAAGAATGACGATCCCGCGCTGGACGATTTCACGGGTGAAGGCCCAAGGGGCCTGATTTCATACTGGTTTAATCCGCATAACGGCATGGAATTGAGTTATGGATTTCGCCAGAACACATATACGCGGGATGACGGGAGCCCGCCAAGTGATGATTTCGATGCACATGAAGCCAGCGCCCGGTATAATTATCGTTTTGATCCCAATACATTGTTTAATATAAAATATGGCCTGGCAACCAGAGATTTTACCACGGGCACGAGTGAAAATTACCGGGTCCATACGGGCTCGGCAGGCATCAACCATAGTTTTTCTCCCATCACATCCGTGTCTTTTGATGCGGGCTATTACAAACAGGTCAATGACAGGACACATGATCAGGTCGGTCTGTTTTTCAATGCCCTTTTGAACCACAGGGTCCAGAACGGAGATTTCTCGCTGGGCGGCAAAAGCGGATGGGATGAGGGTTTCCTGGACGCAACCCGAAGAGGCTTCACAAGGTACTGGGAAACAACAGCCGGTTTTAATTACAACATCCAGGATGACCTAAGTACGGCAACGTTTCTTAGTTACCGTAAAAACAGAAGCGAAATAAGCGGGTTAGAAGACGATACGATGACCGGAAGGATCGGTCTGCGGAAAAACTTTCTCCGCTGGTATTCCATAAACCTGGATTATACGCATCGTATCCGCAACAGCGATGTTTTGACTGATGAATATGCAGATAACCGCATAACCATGTCTGTTTCCGCCTCCCGGCCCTATAACTGGAATTATTAAAGTCTCAACCTTTTCAGGGAACCAACTTGAATTCCGTCCTGCGATTTACCGCGCGGCCTGCGTCGGATCTGTCAGGTGTTTTAGGTCTTGAAAAGCCGAATCCGACAGCAGACAGCCTGTTGCTTGCGATACCTTTATGGATCATATACTGCATAACCACGTTGGCGCGCCGGATCGAAAGCCTGTCATTGTAAGCCTCGGATCCCAGATAGTCCGTATGACCCTCCAGGGTAATTTTCAAAGAAGGATTCGTCTGTAACACAGCAATTACTTTATCAATGTTTATGGAATATTGCGGCCGGATATCATACTTGTCATAATGGAACAAGACGTCGGGTATAATCCAGCATCCTTTTTCATTTACCTGGGCGCCTTTGGGCGTACCAGGACATTCATCCCTGTCATCGAACACACCGTCCCCATCTGAATCCAGGACAAGCGGGCAACCCTTGCTGTCAACCTTGACCCCCATGGGTGTCCCCGGGCATTGATCCTGGTAATCGAACACACCGTCCCCATCTGAATCCAGCGGGCATCCCCTGCTGTTGACAGCGAGCCCCTCAAGTGTTTCAGGGCATTTATCCGAACAGTCGTACACGCCATCCCCATCCGTATCTATTGTCGGCATCAAATAGTTTAAAATATTCTTATCAAGAAACATGGCGGTAACTGCTTTGGTCACCGCGCCATCGACGCTGTCATAAAGATCGATGGATTCATTGACGACATCGTAACCGGCGGCATACCCGCTGCCGGTTGTGACTCTAAGGGTCAGCATGGACCGAATTTTCCAGAATTTCCAAACCAGTTCTGCCCGGGTAACGGACAGTTTCAGGACAGTAGAAGCCTTGTCCGTAACCGCCACTCCTCTTTTTTTAAACTCGGACCTGACCAGATTAGAGGCGGTTTCAGACCAGTTCTGTAAATCCACGTCCCATTTGTGGGTGTACTGTCCGATGCGGGATGTCTTGGTCTTGGATGAATCATCCTCATTTACAATGTTGATATTTTTAACCAGTCTGCAGTCGGACTTAAAATTTTCAGGGTCCATCGGAATCGGCCTGGGTACGTAATACCGCCCGGTGCGGTCGAGAATGCGTGGTTGTTCGTAGACGATGTTCTGGTAGGAACAGCCCAGCGGAATGACCAGCATCACGAATATGTACAGTGCAAAAGTTTTAAGCCGTTTTAACAGAAAGTATTGTGACATATCTACCCCACTTTTGACCCAACAATATGTCTTATCATTGAGGCTGGCTGTTTTTTAATTTTAAACCCGCTCAAACAGCAACCGGGTGGATGCCGCTGGATTTACTTGCCCCCGCCGCCTTTACCCTTTTCAGGAAAGTGGCGCAGTACGTCCGGGTTAAGGCTCCAGGTGCCCCCTTTGGATTCTTCACAAGTTACCTGATCCTTGGCTGCAGGATACCATGTGCCTCCTTTGTTTTTACAATTCAAAGGCTCTGTAACGGCAGGCACCCATTTTTTACCTTCAGTTTCACACACCGTTTGATTTATGGGAGGAATCCATTTTCCCCCCATATCTTTACATTCAGCCTGATCCTTTCCGGCAGCGCCTTCACAGCGTGCCTGACCCACCTGGTCTCCTTTATCATCCTGACAATATCCCCTGTCGATGCTCCCATCGGCCAGTTTACAGTAATCCACATCCGGACTGCCGTCAGGGCCCAGGCAAAAGGCGCAGCGGTAAGCTTCGCCCCGCAGGTCATGATAGTCTCCCAAATTCACGAATACGTGCGTTGCGCCCATTTCGGCAGCATTATCCATTAATTCATTGAGCGAGTTGTTATAGGCGGTGCGGTTTAAAAAGCCCCAGGACAAGCAGCCTCTTTCAGTAAATCCTGTGACATTTGAGATAAATTCACAGTCCACCTCAACCTTATTCGCATCGAGGGCTGAAACAAGCCTGACCCGGGAAGCTCGTGTGGTTATATGGGTGGCGCATGAAGATAAAAAAAGTATAGCAATCAGACCAGTAGATGCGAATATCAATAAGTTTTTCAACCTTGCTGTTTCTTTATCCTTCATAATAACCCCTGCATAAATTAATCGTTCATAGCAGATTAAACGTTAAAAAACCATCTATATTTTAGGAATATGCCCGAACACCGGAAGGTGGACTGCACCGGTTATGTCATGTTCATGACGAATAGGCATTCGTAAATAATCAATCAATAAAACAATGCCGATCCCGAGGAGTAATCCGGTGGCGATTCCCAGGAACAAAACCCTTCTACCCGCTTTATTGCTGGGTTCAGAAACAAGCCCGGCCGTATCCAGAATTTTGATGTTTCCCATGGTTCCGGCTTCCCTCATCTGCGTTTCGATATAAACCTTATCCATGGTATCAAAGCGTTCTTTGGTCATGGACAGGTTGGATAGAAGCCGCTCCATCTGGGCTTGAAGTTCCAAATCACGGGCCGAATTTATTTCTGCGGGGATCTGGTAAAATCTTTTGAAGTCCATCAGTTCTTTCTCGGCTTCTTTGAATTTCGAAAAGGTCTTATTTTTCTGCTCTTCGGCAAAAGCCCTCTCAGACCTGACCCCTTTTTTATTATCTTCCAAGTTTGATGCCAGCCAGAGATTAACATAACTTTTCACGATAACAGGAGCCGGGTCACTGTTGAAAGTTTTAGCGGTAATGCGTATAATGCCGGGAGAAACTTGTCTTATTTCCACCCTTTGGAGCAATTCTGATATTTGCGCAACTCGTTTTTCAGGATCCGTGCTCGGCTCAGTCTTTGCCCCGACCAGTCTTTTCAAAAAATTTAAAAAATTCCTGGCGATCCCCTCCTTCGCGAACCTTTCCAATCCGCCGATAATCTGGGTCAGGACCTCTGAAGAAATGTCTAAATCCATTTTCACTTCATCCGGTAAAATCTTAAAGACCTCGACCGCAAATAACCCGCTCTTGAGCTTTTCCACCTCGGCAGAAATATAAGAATCTGAAAGTCTTCCAGGGGTATCCTCGGATCTTCGGATTTTTGAAATAGCCGAAATAGGCGGTTCCACCGCCAAGGTCGCCTGGCTGAAATACTCGACCCGGATAAGGGAAAATAGCACGACAGATATCAGCAAACCTATCAGAAAACAGACAATCACGATCTTTTTCATTTCGATAACTGGTATTACGTATTTTGAAATATAAAAAGATATATCAAAATGTTTGGTTTCTGTAAGATCATCCATGGGTTAAATCATCCTGTAATGAATTATTGATAATCTTAAAACTGCCTGTTGTAGACCACTCCGGTCACTTTTCCGCCCCCTTGCGTAACCGCATCAAATCCCGTTTTTAAAGCGGTCTTGGTGGTCTGCTTGTCTTGAACGACAAAGAACACCTTGTCACAAACAAGGCTTAAAAGCGTCGGATCCACGTTGTTTCGATTCTGGCTTAATACCGGAGACGTATCAATAAATACCAAATCGAATTTTTCTTTCATCTGGTTGATTATATTTTCCAGAAAGGAAAGATTTAAAAACCGTGCAAGTTCGAGGTTGAACTTGCCTGCGGTTACGACTTTTAACTGGGGAAGAGCCGTATCTTTTATGACATCGTCCAGGCTCAGCGACCCGGTCGCAATATCGGTGAATCCTTTTTCCTGCGGAAGTTTGAAATAAGAATGCAGTTCGGGACGTCGCATATTCAAATCAGCTAAAAGCACCCTGGCGCTGCTGTAGGAGGCCGCATTGTAGGCAAGCACCGACATCAGAAACGTATTGCCGGAATTATCATGGGCGCTGAGGGCCATCACCGTCTTTTGATTCTGCTCTTTAAGGGCATTGGCAATGTTTTCTCTCAATCTGTGGACCTCTGCATATCCATGAGCTTTTCTCAGCAGCGCATTTCTATCGACAGTGCCGATAATACCTGCATTCCTGCTATGGCCGTTGGATGAAAAGAAATTTTTAATTCTCTGCGTAAACTTTATATTTTTTGCATAGTCAAAAGCTTGATGAATCTTTCCCGTTGAAGCTTCAATCTGAGCAGTTCCGCTTTTCAGATTGTCTGGAGAAAAAGAACCGTCGAGCCGTTTGGAAGATTGGGCCGCAGCATAGGCCTTGCGTGCCTGATCCCCGGCAGACATCCCGTTTGTCTGAGCCTGACTCTCCCTTTTACCGCCGGAAGGAAATTTTCCTTCAGACAGTCTCACCAATCTGGCAGACTCGTCAAGGTTAGCCTGGGTGGCTTGAGCCGAGTCCCGAATTCTTTCGGATAACCCTTTTCGATTTTTTCTTGAATCTTGTGCCATTATTTTTCCCCACCTTGTCCTTCGACAGGCTTTTGCTTAGCTCGTCCTTGGCCAGGTTTTTAAAAACAGTCAGAAACTCCTTTGCGAGGTTTCTATATGCTTTCGCCGCTAAAGATGCCGGGTTGAGGGTGAAGATGGTTTCCTTGGCATATTCTGCTTGCTGTATAGCGGTATTGCTGGGAATCACCGTTTTAAAAATCTGTTGGGGGCTAAACCGTTTTTTGATATCGTCGATGATGATCCGACTGATCGCAGTTCTCAAATCCACCCGGTTCATAAGGAGTTTAAGAAAACGTAAGTCCGGGTTGCCGGATTCTTGTATGCTCTTGATCAGATCAAAGGTTGCCCGCAACCCGTCTAAACTATAAGCAGACCCCGCATCATTGGGCACAATTATAAAATCGCTGGCAAAGAGAGAATTGGCAACAAAAATCCCCATGTTGGGTGGATTGTCGATAAAAGTAAAATCAAATTCGGCCTTGGCATAGTCCCGTATTCGTTGCCTTAAAAGACCGAGACTGCCGGGATACTGAGAAACGATATCCATTTCCAGTCCCGATGTCTCTTCCGTATTTGGAAGGCAGTACAGCCCTTTATATTTGGACAGATAAATACAGTCTTGCGCTTGAAATTTCCCGTTTTCGGTAGCATCCAGCAATTCATAGAGCGTGTTGGGCACCACAGTATCTTTATGGAGCAGAATAGACGTGCTGTTGCATTGGGGATCTAAATCTATAACTAAAATCCGTTTTTTGAGTCGTGATAACGCAACCGCAAGATTACATGAAAGGGTGGTTTTTCCAACCCCGCCCTTATTGTTGATTACAGAAATAATCATCCCAGACACGATAAAAACCCTTTACAAGAAAATCAGCCATGAAGTATTAAACGGTTTTTTAATTTGTAACCAACAGATTTAATGATGAAATCAGTATTATTCAATAGGGCACTCCACAAATTATCGTATATATAATACATTTTATACTTCCATGTCAAACATTTTTATATAGTAAATAATAGGTTACCCATTATGAAACGACTTTACAGGGCATCGATTTGATGATAGGAACGGATATATCGGTCAAATATTTTCACCACCGTGACAAACGGGGCGACATCCCATGCTCAAGGCACTTATCATAGAAAAAGACCCGGGCTGGAAAGAATTTCTTTCCAGCACACTGTCAGCTTCTTTTAAAATTTCTTACTGGACAGAGGGAAAGGACGATTTTGAAAATTTCAAGGTAAATCATTACAGTGTCGTTATCCTCGACTTGCAGTCCAACCATGAAAAATCATTCGACCTCTTAAAAAAAATCAGACCCGCAATGCCTCATATTCCCATTATCGTGACCTGCGAGGAAGAGAAGGCAGAACTGGTGGTGCGCGCAATAAAATCAGGCGCTTTTGATTTTATTGTCAAACCATTTTCCGCGGCCAGAATCACCCATGTGGTCCAGCAGGCCCTGAAAGACAAAAGCTTTAAAAACGAGATCGATTATTTACGGGGTGAACAGGATATCATTTACAATGTCGATCGGATCATCGCCTACAGTCCGCCCATGCAAGCGGTGATCGCATCCATTAAAAAGTTTACCGACACGGATGCAACGATTTTAATGACCGGAGAAACCGGCACAGGAAAAAGTTTTTTGTCCGGAACCATCCATTTCAACAGCCACCGGCGGGCCAAGCCCTTTGTCAAAATCAACTGTTCCAATATCCCGGAAACCTTGCTGGAAAGCGACCTGTTCGGTCATGAGAAAGGTTCTTTCACCAATGCGGACAAACAGCGGATCGGCCGCTTTGAACAGGCCCACGGCGGCACCCTGTTTCTGGATGAAATCGGCGAAATAAGTCCTGCGCTGCAGGCCAAATTACTGCGGGTCCTGGAGGAAAAATCTTTTGAACGTGTGGGCGGAAATCAAACCATCTACGCGGACGTTCGGGTGATTGCCGCCACGAACAGAAACTTAAAGCAGCTGATGACAGAGGGGAAATTCCGTGAAGACCTCTATTACCGGATAAATGTGCTGTTCATTGAACTTCCGCCCCTTAAAGAACGGGCAGAATGCATTGAACCGCTGGCCTATTCCATTTTAAACAAAACATGCATCGCGCTAAAGAAAAAAATCACGGAATTTTCCCCTGCTGCCATGGAGTGGATTCAGGCCTATCATTGGCCGGGCAATATCCGGCAGCTGACCAACACGATTGAAAGGGCTGTGATTTTGGAAGATGGCGCAATCATTCAAAAAACCAGCATCGTGGTACAGGAAAACGGCCGACCGCAGCCGCCAGCTCCAGCCACCTTTTCCAAACCCCTGGAAACCAGTGAAAAAGAACTCATCCTCCAGGCGTTACAGGACAGCCTCTGGATCCAAAAAGACGCTGCCAGGCGGCTCAACATAAGCCCTCGAACTTTAAATTACAAAATCAAAAAGTTCAAAATTACCCACCACCGATGGAGGAAGAATCAGTAGATGGCAAAAAAAATACCCTTAAAAATTTTGGCAATTTCTTTTCTTTTTTTGCATCTGCTGCTTTTTTCAGGCTGTTTTTTAATGGAAAGCGATGAGCAAAAAGCCGAGAAATTTTACCAGCTCGGCCTGAGAGCTTTAAAGGAAAAAAAAACAGAAGCTGCCATACTCCAGCTTAAAAACGCCGTCCAAAAAAATCCCTCCCATGCCCAGGCCCATTTTCAACTGGGCAGGCTCTATATCGAAACAGAGCAAGCTTCCCTGGCCGCAAGCGAGTTGGCAGCGGCGATACAGAAAGACCCCTCTCTGACGGAAGCAAAAAAGATGCTCGCGATGTTATATTTTAAAAGCCGCTCGTTTCCTCAGGCCATTACCCTGTATAAGGATTTAATCGCAAGCGGCGAAAAAGATCTGGATACGTTTTTATTTCTTGCAGACGCCCTGACAATCAGTGGAAAAAAGACAGAGGCCAAAGAGATCCTCAGCGAAACCATCGTTAACTATCCCCAGAGCGCGAAACCCAAAATGAGCATGGCACGCGTTCTCATGCTGGACAACGCTCCCGAAGAGGCCCGGAAAATGATGGAAGCCGCTGCGGCAGCCAACCCCCAGGACGCGTCTGTCCGGATATTGCTCTCCTTCTTTTACGAAAAAATGGGCCTTTATGATGAAACCGAAAGGGAGCTGACGGACATAAGGCGCGATTTTCCCGGAAAATCCATCGCTTATCTTGCTGCTGCAAATTTCTACCAGCGCCGCAACCGCCTGGATAAGTCAGAAGCATCCCTGAAGGAAGCCATAAACAAAGGCCTGGCGGATCACAATATTTATCAATCCCTTGCTTTGAATTCACACCGGCAGAAAAACTTTACCGGCGCTTTGGAAAATTTTAAAAAAGCGTCTGATCTTGCACCCGATGACCAGAAAAGTTTAATTTTACTTGCAGACTATTATGCCTTTTTAAAAAGATTTCCCGAATCCAGGGTGACTTATGAAAAAATCGCTGAAAAGTGGCCGAAATTAAAACCGATCAAATCCAAAATAGCCGAACTTCTTTTATCGGAAAGACGTTACGACGAAGCCACAAAGCATATTGAAGAAATTATCCAGGAAAACCCCAATGAGGTGGCCGGTTATCTTCTCAGCGGCATCTTAAAAATGCAAACCGGCAAAAAGGACCAGGCCGGTAAAGAATTCTTAAAGGCCAGCGAACTTGACCCGAAATCAGCGGCCGGGCATTTTTATTACGGGCTGACCCTGATGGACAAACAGGATTACCGGCTGTCCATATATGAACTTTCAAAGGCGCTCGAACAGCAACCCGACTCCATAAAGATCCGGACATCGCTGGCCTACGTCTACATTAAATCGGACAAACCCGCCTTGGCTTTGGAAGAACTCAACTTTGTATTAAACGCCCAGCCGGACAACCTGCAGGCCAGGATGCTTCGAGGAATTGTCTATCAGGCATCCAGAAATTATAAGGCGGCGCTGGAAGATTACAATTACCTGCTCACCAAACACCCGGATTCCCCCCTTGCAGAGCATCGCATCGCAGAAATTTATCTTTTACAGCAAAAACCGGGGGAAGCTCTCAAAATCTTTAAAAAAATACTTGATACCCACCCGGACCCTTCGCAACCCATTGGCGCCATGGTTAACATATATGTTGCAGAAAAAGATTTTACCAGTGCCCTTGAGTTATGTGACGATTACCTGAAAAAACATCCTGAGGATATCCCCGTCAGCTTGATCAAAGCTTCCGTTTATCTTTCGCAAGGAAAACATGGTGCGGCCGAGGGCCTGCTTTCCGCCCTGATCGCCAAACACCCTGAATCAGACGCCCCCTTGATATTCAGGGGGGATCTTCATGTGAGCAATAAGAATCTTGTGGCCGCATTACAAACCTATCAAAAAGCTGTTAAAATTAATCCTGAAAATATTCTTGCCCTTCTGAAAATCGCCATCGTCTATCAGAGAAAAGGGGATTTTGATCAGGCGATCAATTCCCTTGAAAAACTGCTGAAGATCAACGACGCTTATGCACCGGCTGCCAATGACCTTGCCTTTATCTATGCCGAAAGGAAGCAGAATTTAGACCGCGCCCTGGACCTTGCGCTAAAGGCCCGGGATTTGATGCCCCGGGACCCGAACGTGGCGGATACGCTGGGTTGGGTTTATATCGCCAAAGGCGCCACGGACCGAGCCAAACCATACCTGGCCGAGGCCATCGAAGGCAATCCCAACAACCCGCAATATCATTACCACCTCGGCGTTGCGCTCTATAAAGAAAACGCCTTTTTCGAGGCGCGCAAATCGCTCCAGACAGCCATGAAATTAGGCTTGGGCAATAAAGAACTCGCATCAGCCCAAAAAATGATAGGGGAAATTGCCGCACCCGATGCCCGTTATGAGGCGATCAGAAAAGATCTGGACCAGGCGGTAAGTGGCCAAAATATAGATCTAGCCCTGTCCCTTGCCATGCAGGCCAGAGAAATCATGCCCAAAGATGCGGACGTGGCCAACATACTGGGCTGGATCCATATCAAAAAGAATTCCCTGGTCATGGCCAAAAAATATCCGCATGAAGCCAGCCAGGTCAATTCCGACGATCCGGTCACCCATTATTATCTGGCAACAGTTTTTTATCAGGAAAAAGATTTTACGGAAGCTGCCAACGAACTGCGGCGCGCCATGAAACTGGGCCTTGATAAAGAGAAATCAGCAACGGCCAGAAAAATGCTCAAGGACATCGAAGATAAAGGTTCCAGATAGAAGAGATATGGAGTAACAAATATGCCCGGCATTGAATCGCACGCCCCTTCGGATTTTATCCGGACCCGGATCGAACACGACATAGAAACAAATAAAAACAACGGCAGCGTGGTAACCCGTTTTCCACCGGAGCCCAACGGCTACCTGCATATCGGCCATGCCAAATCCATTTGCCTCAATTTCGGGATTGCCCGTGAATACAAGGGCCGTTGCAATTTGAGGTTTGATGATACGAATCCGTCTAAGGAGGATGTCGAATATGTAAATTCCATCCAGGCCGACGTTACATGGCTTGGGTTCGATTGGGGCGATGGCCTGCATTACGCATCAGACTACTTTGAACAGTTATATCAATACGCCGTCCAATTGATCACGGACGGCAACGCCTATGTTTGCTCCCTGAGCGAAGAGGATATGAAATCCTACCGGGGCACCCTGACCGAACCCGGAAAGGACAGCCCCTACCGCAACCGCCCGGCACAGGAAAATATAGACCTGTTTGGACGGATGCGCGCCGGGGAGTTTAAAGCGGGCGCCCACGTTCTCCGGGCAAAAATTGACATGGCATCTTGCAACATGAACCTGCGGGACCCGATTCTTTACCGCATCCGGCACGCGGCCCACCACCGGACCGGGAGCAGATGGTGCATCTATCCCATGTACGATTTTACCCATTGCCTTTCGGACGCCATCGAGGGGGTCACACATTCCATCTGCACCCTGGAGTTTGAAAATAACCGCCCCCTGTACGACTGGGTGCTGGACCGGCTGCCGGTGGCCTGCCACCCCCAGCAAATCGAGTTTGCCCGCCTGAATCTGACTTATACGATCATGAGCAAAAGAAAACTCGGCAAGCTCGTGGAACAAGGGCATGTGACCGGATGGGATGATCCGCGGATGCCGACCCTTTCAGGCCTTCGCCGGCGGGGATATACCCCCGGGTCCATCCGAAACTTCTGCGACCGCATCGGCGTTGCCAAAAGAAACAGCGTGGTCGATATGGCCCTGCTGGAATTCAGCCTCAGGGAAGAGTTAAACCAACGCGCCCCGCGCGTCATGGGAGTACTCCGGCCGCTCCGGGTGGTGATTGAAAACTACCCGGAAAATAAAACAGAAGAACTTGACGCCCTGAACAACCCTGAAGATCCGGACATGGGAACACGCAAGGTCCCTTTTTCTCGCGTATTGTATATTGAGCAGGAAGATTTCTGTGAGGACCCGCCGAAGAAATTTTTCCGTTTAGCCCCGGGCCGGGAAGTGCGCCTGCGGTACGCTTATTACATTACCTGCCAACAGGTCGTTAAAGACACCCGGACCGGAGAGGTCATTGAACTTCACTGCACCTATGATCCGGACAGCCGCGGAGGCTCCTCGCCGGACGGCCGCAAGGTAAAAAGCACGCTGCATTGGGTATCCGCGCCCCATTCTCTTACCGTTGAGGTCCGCCTGTACGATCACCTTTTTTTGAAACCCGTCCCGGACGATGATGCGGACGGCGCCTCTTTCCTGGACTTTTTAAACCCGCAGTCCCTTGAAACCCTGACATCCGGTCGCGTTGAGCCGGGATTGGCTGGAGCTGTCCCGGGAAGTCTGTTTCAATTTGAACGACTGGGTTATTTTTGTGTGGACCTGAAAGATTCGTCAGACAACCATCTGGTTTTCAACCGCACGGTCACCCTCAAGGACACCTGGGCTAAAATTCAAGCCAAACAAGCCCAGTGAATATCCTGGCCCAGAGGACCAGGCCCTGGTTATCCCCGAGGGGATTTGCTTTGCTGGAAGTTCATTGTATGATTGAAATCACAAATATCAAATTACAAATACCAAACAATTTCCAATGACCCAAATTCGAAAATCCAAACGCTGTCTCGTCCTGGAACGTTTGGGTCATTGAATATTGGAATTTGGTGCTTGGAATTTGTAATTTTAGACCCAAAACGCCATGGCAGCGCCATCTATCCCTGACCTGGCCCAGAGGACCAGGTATTCCATGTTTAATAAACCGGATCACCTTCCGATGCCCAGATACGTAAACCCCAGGGCCTTCATTTCTTTCGGGTTATAGATATTTCTGCCGTCCACAATCACCGGATGTTTTAAAAGCACCTTAACCGCCCGCATGTCCAGGTTCCTGAATTCGTCCCATTCGGTTACGATGATCAGCGCGTCGCAATCCCGAATGGTTTCATAAGGATTTTCAAAGAACCTTACATTGTTTAACACCTTTTTGGCATTGTCCATGGCGATGGGGTCAAAGGCATGTATTTTTGCCCCCATATCCTGAAGGTCCCGGATCACTTCCAGTGACGGGGCCTCCCGGATATCGTCCGTTTTGGGTTTGAAAGCAATGCCCCATATGGCCACCGTTCGTCCTTGGATCTGCATCACCGATTTTAATTTGCTTGCCGCCAGGGTTTTTTGCTCCTCGTTGATCCTGTGAACCGCTTCAAACAGATCGGCTTGGCACCCGAACTGCTTTAACGTCGCTATGAGGGCCTTCACGTCTTTGGGAAAGCAGCTGCCGCCATAGCCAAGACCGGCATGGAGAAAACGCGAGCCGATTCTTCCATCGAGGCCGATGCCCTTTGAAACCTCCTTGATATCCGCGCCGGTTTTTTCACAAAGACAGGAAAGCTGGTTCATGAAGCTGATGCGGGTCGCCAGCATGGTGTTGCTGGCATACTTGATAATTTCTGCGCTTCTGATGTCCGTGGACATAATGGGCCGCTCGGTCCTGGCCACCGAACCGTATAAGGACATCATAATTTCTTCCGCTTTTTTGCTGCTGGTGCCGAAAATGATTCGATCCGGGTTCTCAAAATCTTTTACCGCTGCGCCCTCCCGTAAAAACTCCGGGTTGGACACCACGTCAAAAGCCGTTTTCTCCCGCTGGTTTTCCCGGATAATTTTTCTAACCCGATCCGCGGTTCCCACCGGAACCGTACTCTTATTGACCACAACCTTATAGGCATTCATATGTTTTCCGATATCCCGCGCCACCGCGTCCACAGCGGTCATGTCCGGCTCAAAGGTGTCTTTGCTGGGTGTGCCCACGCAAATCAATAATACGTCGGAGTTTTGCACCGCCTTGACAACGTCGCTGGTAAATGCAAGCCGCCCTGTTTTCAAAATTCTCTTGTATATCTCCTCCAGTCCCGGCTCATAGATGGTCAAAACGCCCCGGCCGAGTCTGTCAATCTTTGAGGGGTCGATGTCATAGCAGATGACATCATTGCCCAGATTTCCAAAACCGGTTCCCGTGACGATCCCCACATACCCCGCACCAAAAATTGTCAGCTTCATAACACCTTCTTTCCTCTTTCCGAATTGAAAATTTTTACCGCTGTTCCATTCATAATTATGGATGAACACTTACTAATGAAGTCATTAATATTTAGACAGGATCAACAGGATTTGTAGGATTTTTTTTTAAAAATATCTTGTCGATCCGGTTAATCTTGTCAAAGAGTCCTTGCGTTTTTGTCCAAACATTTTTGAGCTTATTAGTAAGTGCCGTAATAACTTTTATACCAGGCCACAAAATGCCGGATCCCTGTCTCGATGGGCGTGGAGGGTTTAAAACCGACATCTCTTTCCAGATCGTCGATGTCCGCACAGGTCGCCGGGACATCTCCGGGTTGCAGCGGCAAAAATTCCCTGACGGCTTTTTTGCCCAGAGCCTTTTCGATGACCTCGATAAACCGGATAAGCTGAACCGGCGCATTGTTGCCGATATTATACACTCTGTAGCCCGTATAGGAGCATCCGGGGTCAGGACGGTCGCCGTTCCAGGCCGGGTCCGGCTCCGGAATTCTGCCCATGACCCGTATAACCCCTTCAATAATATCGTCGATGTAGGTAAAATCCCGCTGCATCCTGCCATGGTTGAATATTTTGATGGGTTTTCCTTCCAGAATGGCTTTGGTGAAGATAAACAGCGCCATATCCGGACGGCCCCAGGGGCCGTAAACCGTGAAAAACCTCAGACCGGTGCAGGCCAGCCCGAAAAGATGGCTGTAGGAATGGGCCATGAGTTCATTTGACTTTTTGGTGGCCGCGTAAAGCGATACGGGATGATCCACGTTATCATGCACGGAAAACGGCATATTTGTGTTGGCGCCATACACGGAGCTGGAT
>JAUYIZ010000243.1 GCA_030688615.1 Desulfobacterales bacterium
CGCGGGGATCGCCTTCTCTTTTGGACAGCCTTTAAAATTTTAAAGAATAGTTTATCAGGATAATCAAGCATGTCGTATCCATTATCACCCTATTTCAGTCGTGTCAAGGATTATTTTGTCCTTTGGCGCCCACTCGCTGGCGTCCACACATTCGAAGCAATGATCTTGGCCGGCCTTCATCGCGGACAGCCATAAGCTGAAGCGGTTCCAGTGGCATAGGCTGCACGGCTTTTCTTTAGTCCCGGCCATTGGGGGCCTCCTTTGTCTCTGGATTTATCAGCCGGATATTCAGAGCTTCTTTGACTCCTGGGATTTTGCCTATCATCTGATCCACGCACATGCAGCACAGGTTACGTACAGGCATGGATTTAACCCAAGAATCAACGTAATAAAACGCCGTCTGGTTTTTATGCGCGTCACATTTTGGTAGTTTCATTATTTCACCAGCTCATAAACTATCCTGGCCCTAACCGTCCGCTCGCTCAGAACCGCGATTTGCTGCACAATATCACCGTCTGCCAGCTCACCGGCGGCCATGCGCGCATCCAACTGCCATTTTTCCATCACATGCGGGGTCGTGCCGTCACTGTGACGAAGGATATACAGATGCCCGTTGTCCTCTGGCTTAGGCGGGGTAACTTTAGCTGCGTGGTATTCCCTCTGTTTGGCATTAAAGCAATTCTTGCATTTTGCCTTGTGGCCGTCCTTGGCCTTGCCTTCTTTGCCATACTCGGCCAGCGTTTTCGCCTGGCCGCACTTGTTGCATTTCTTTTTGGTGATCTGATACGGTTCTTGAGTTTCCATCGGTTTTTCTCCTTTTATTGTTAATTCCTTCCCAATTTCGCAGGCCAAACAGCCCTCGTATCGCATTCCGTCGTCCGTGCTGCCGTGTCCCCACGATCCTGCTTGACTGGCTTTTTTCAGCCGGGCCAGGCAGGTGGCGGTGGTTAACAACTTGGCGTGGTATGGTTGGCAGGTGATCATTCAAAATATGGGAAGGGGGCTCTTAGCATCTATGCCCTTTCAACTCCGCCAGGACCGCCATCCAGCTTTTCCCTGTGAATTCCTTCCGGCACGTCCGGCACTCGATCAAAAAACTGTCCACCGTGCGGATACCGGGATTGATGAAATTCCCGCCACGGCGCCGCATCGGTACGCCCATCCTTACCAGGTGTTTTCTCACGGCCGGACCGGAGATCCCCAGGGAAACGCCGACCTGTGCCAGCGTTTTTCCCCGTTGGTATTCCCCGGCCATTGCCTCCCGGGGATCCTGGTATCCGAGGGCACGGGTCCGGAAAGTCAGCTCGGCGGCAAAATGGTATTGCGGCCGGGGGAAATGTCGGCCTCGGTTATCGGGTTTAATCGGCATTTTTTTTTCTCTTCTCCGTGCACCTTTTCTTTGTTTCCTTGTAAACTATAGTATTTATCTCCTCAAGCATGTCGAAGATATGATCCGGGATACCCTCGCAATCCATTAGCGCCTCTACTATGAGCCCTATTTTCGCGTGTAGTGCGTGTAACTGGTCAAGTGTCATTTTTTCGAATCTCCTGCTGTCATTCTACGTTACGGTACGTTTGTTGATACAGTGACCCTGATTTTATACAGAGGAATGCCGAACAAATACCAGCCCGTCCACCTATACAGGGTATAGTTGGTGGTTGCGTTTTTCTCTTTTGTAGTCCAACTTTTTCGAACTATCATTTCTCCTCCTTTATCCTGATCACCCAGTCACCTTTAGGCGGGTGATCGAAGCCTCCCGCTTTCGGGTCTATTTTATACAGTGCGGCCCATAGGGCTTTTTCGGCGATGCTGGCATACTTGCAGGCCAGCTCAAATCCCGTATAGGCTGCGTCAAGGCGTTCAACCAGCGCCTTCAGATCCTTTTTTTCCTTCGCAGTTAGTACTCGTTCTTTCATTTTTATACTCCTTCTTCCGATTTTTATGCTGCGTCCGCAGGTCTTGAACTGCTAACTCCAGCAGCCCAAGAATTTCATAGGTCATAAAACCCACCATGCTTGTAGAAATCATCCCGTTTGAAACTTCAATCGTGAATGTTTTTTTCATCTTCTACCTCCTATAATTAAACGAAATCGTCAGCCTTGATAAAATATATCACCTTCTTTTTCCCCATAGCGTTTCAATCTATTGTCGCGGGCAACGTTTCACTGCGTTTTACAATGTCCATATTAAGTCCTTTGTTTTAAAAGGTTTGTTCTACAACTTCTGTTGGGTGCACTTCCAAAGCTTCAGATAATCTTTTTGTGGACTGAAGTGTTGCCCGTCTATTTTTCAACATGTATGATATGTGCTGTCTGGTACACCCAAATAGTTTCGCCACATCAACCTGGTTCAGTTCTTTTTGCTTCATTATAGCAGTTATTTTTTTTCTACTTATTTTTATCCTGCCATCCTTTCCATATAAATGAGAAAATGGATCATCTCTCTTTGTTGGGTTGCGAAATCTTTTTGATGATCTAATGAATTTTTTTATCTCTGGTGTAAGGTCGAACCATTCCCCTCGTATGCGATATTTATAAAATTGTTTATGTATTTCTCTTTCTTTTTTAACATTGCCTTCAATAGTCTTTAAAATAACTAACTTAAGGGGGCAGCCGGTTTGTATTGATGCCAATCTTTCTTTGATGTTATTCGTGGTGTGCCCAATTTTTACAAAGTCACCGCCAGCTTTTACAAAATAAATCATACCAATAAATCCTTTGGATTGATCTTAAATAGCTTCGCAATGGGCTCTGCACCAGCAATGCTCTTAAACTGTTTCCAGTAACGAACCCGCTGCCAAGAAGTCCCTAATTCTTTAGAAAGCCAGTACCAAGACTTCCCAACCCTTTCCAATTCAGCGTCTATTTTTTCTATGTTTAGTTCCATGAGGCCAGCATATTAAAGGCGTTACAGAAAGTCAACAAAATTCTTTTCACAAGGCAAATTAATTTATTATTGCCTTAGCTAAAATAATTTTCACTTTTCTCTTGACAAGCCCGAATTTATCAATTATGGTAATTTCAACGATCAAACAACTATCAACGATAAAAATGCTGCCGGGAAAGGAGGAAATTTGAGCGATGAAATAAAAGTCGGTGATATGGTTGAAACAGCCGTCTATATTGGGAAGACGCGACGGCCAATGGGTAGGGGGCGTGTTGAGGCCGTCCATTCGGGGTATTGCGATGTGGATCATTGCTAC
>JAUYIZ010000250.1 GCA_030688615.1 Desulfobacterales bacterium
ATCCACTCCCCGGTGCGCCAAATCTTCTTTCCTGTACACCCACCCTGGAACTCGGTATCGACATCGGCGATCTTTCCGCTATCATTCTTTGTTCCGTTCCGCCTGCCCAGGCCAACTATTTGCAGCGAATCGGTCGCTCCGGACGCGAGAACGGGAATTCCTTTAACTTTACTGTGGCCAACGGCCGTCCCCATGATCTCTACTTCTATGCGGAACCGGCAGCGATGCTTGCGGGCGGCATCGAACCGCCCGGTTGTTTTCTCGACGCCCCTGCTGTCCTGGAAAGGCAGATGACGGCCTTCTGCTTTGATACCTGGATTGCGTCCGGAATTCCCGTGACGGCTATCCCCGACCGTCTGGGCCAGGTGCTCGGCAATCTCAATGATGATGGAAACAAGAAAAAATTTCCCTTTAATTTCATTCAGCATATTGAGCTTCACCGTACTCAGATCCTCATGGATTTCATTGCCATGTTTCAGGATTCCCTGACAGACCACTCCCGGAAACACCTCAACGGATTCATTTATGGCACCGCCGATGGCAAGCAGAGCTTGATCTACCGCATCATTGAGCGTTTAAGCAGCATCCATAAGGAACGCGCCAATCTGCGCAAGCGGGTCCAGAAACTGAATCAAATGATCAAAGAAAAAGAAGGCAGCCCGATCAAAGATCTGAACTACGAAAGTGAGATGGATGAGCTCTTCCGCGAAAAGGCGGCCCTCAACAGCATCATCAGGAGGATGAACGAAAAGGAAACCTATAACTTTTTTACCGATGAGGGACTGTTGCCCAACTATGCCTTTCCCGAGGCCGGGATTGTATTACAGTCGATCATCTACAGACGAAAATCAAAACCTGACAAAGAGGGTAAATACCAAACGATGACGTACGACTATGAGCGTCCCGCCGTCTCAGCGATTCACGAACTGGCGCCGGATAATCACTTTTACGCCGAAGGACGTAAGGTGAAAGTGGACCAGGTCAACTTGAGTCTTTCAGAAATTGAGCAATGGCGCTTCTGCAACAGTTGCTCGCACATGGAACTGGCATCGACGGGTGATACGACATCCACCTGCCCATTCTGCGGCAGTGTCCTTTGGAGCGACGGCGGTCAGAAAAAACGGATGATCCGTATGCGCCAGGTTATGGCCACGACCTCTGATCATGCCAGCCGCATCCAGGATGACAGCGACGAAAGGGAGCCGGAATTTTTCCACAAACAGATTCTTCTGGACATGGCCGAATCATCTGTGGAAGCCGCTTTCAAGGTCAGTGATGAGGATTTCCCCTTCGGCATGGAATTTGTGCAGAAGGTCACGTTCCGGGAGATGAATTTCGGCAAACGGGACAATACCGGCGAGACCCTCCAGATTGCCGGGCAGGAAATCCCAAAGAACGGCTTTGCCATATGCTTGGGATGCGGCAAGGTGCAGGGAGACAAAGAACCACGACACACCCTGACCTGCAGTAAAAGGGATGCAGATCCGAAAAAGAACATCCTCGATTTCCTTTATCTTTACCGTGAATTTACTTCGCAGGCGCTGCGCATTCTCCTGCCGGCAAGGCCACTTTCCTGGTCGGATCGGAAACTGCATTCCTTTACGGCGGCGTTCTACCTGGGATTAAAGAAAAAATTCGAGGGCAATATCGACCATTTGCGGGCGACCATCCATGAAGAACCCTCGCCGGATCATCAGTATCGGAAAAAATACCTCGTTTTGTATGATCTGGTTCCCGGAGGAACAGGGTATCTGGGGGAACTCATGCAGAATGAACAATCGCTCATGGACGTCTTCCAGATGGCGCTGGATGTCCTGAAGGCCTGCGGCTGCCATCAAGATCCCGAAAAGGATGGCTGTTATCGCTGCCTCTACGCTTACCGCAACAACTATGAACGCAACAACACCTCACGGGATACGGCCATCGAGCTGTTATCCGAGATCCTCAAACACCGGGATCATCTCGTCAAAACCGATTCCCTGAAAAACATGTCGATAAACCCCCTTCTGGACAGTGAGCTGGAGGAACTTTTCATCGAGGCCCTGCGATCCTTCCATGCACAGGATGTCGAAGTGACGTTACGCCAGGAGGTCGCCAAGGGAAAACCCGGATGGTACATCAAAGTGAATGACAGGGGATATTTCATTGTTCCCCAGGTGGAATTGGGACCCGCAGAAGGCGTCGCCGTGCCGTCCCGGGCCGATTTTATTTTTTATCCGGAATTCTCCCGCGACGGCAAGCCGGTCGTCGTTTTTACAGATGGCTTCATGTACCACGCCGGCAAAGGCGACAATAATCGTATCGGCAAGGATATGGCGCAACGGATGGCCATGGCTCGGAGCGGCCGGTATGTCGTCTGGTCCCTTTCCTGGGATGATGTGCAAAACAGCATCCATAACTGCGGCGGCCACTATGATAATTATCTCGGTGATCGGAGCGAAAAAGTCAATAGCCTTCAGGCGCAATATGACGATCTTTTTAAAGTCAAGCGCTTGGGCGGTATCCGTTATCAATCAAGCATGGATATGTTCATGATGTATCTTGCCCATCCCGATCCAAAGATGTGGGGGATGTATGCCCTTATCCATGGCCTGGTGCATCTGGATTGTGTCTGCAAGGAAGAGGAAGTTCGCTGCGCCGCTGACGGACTATGGCAAGACTTGGCTTGGCACGATATCCACGTGGAAACAGCCGTCGATAATTCCGGAAATTGCCTGGCCGGGCTGTATCAGAAAAATTGCGAGGATAGCCCCCTGATCAAGCTGGTCGCCTCTATGAATAAGGAGGATTATGTCCAGAACCGGTTCCAAAAAATGTCGGTCATCTGCCGGTTTTTTGATGACGATGATCTATCGGATAAATCCCACTTCAAAGCGGCATGGAATGGTTTCATCAGGATGTACAATGTCTATCAATTCGTTCCTGAAGCGATCTTCATCACCTCGAAGGGGATCTCCGAAGGTCGGTATCTATGGCTGATGAGCGACGCAGCCAGGGAAAAGGATCGAACTTCAGACGAATCCGATTCTCTGGGCGCTTTACAAACCATAACGGCTGCCTACATTCATCCACTCCTCTTTTTTCTTGTGGATCATGGTTTAACGCTTCCCGAAGCGGGCTTTGAGTTATGCGATGAAAAAGATGAGATTATAGCCACCGCCGAACTATGTTGGCCCGCTAAAAAGACCGCCTTTCTGAGGAATGATGAAAAGATATATGCGCAGATATTTATCGCCAAAGGCTGGCAGACTGTAGCACTGGATGATGTGATTGCAGACCTGTCTTTGTGTTTACAGCTATTGTCTTGAACGTAACCGCGGAGTTGTCATTCCCGCCCCGCTGTCACGGGGATTAATTCCGGCGGGAATCAGGTTTCTAAAAGGAGAACAAGATGGCCGCGCCAAAACAAAAACTTATCGTTGCCATATCCAACGACTTTTTAAAGTCTTTTTCCGGGATTCCCAGAAGAGAACAGACAAAGGTGCGGGAATTCTTCGAAAAATTCCGTGTGAATCCCGCATCGCCTTCCATTAACTACGAAAAAATACAAAAGGCAAGGGATGAAAACGTCCGTTCTGTCCGCATCGATCAGGATTACCGGGGAATTATCCTGAAACCGGCTTCCGGAAACGTTTACATGCTTCTATGGGTGGACCATCACGATAAGGCCTATGCCTGGGCGGAAAACCGCATTTTTTCGATTAACGCAGAGACGGGCGGCCTTCAGGTGGTGAATGTTGAAGAGCGACCTCTTACGGTGGAACCGGAAGAGGCGAAAGACGCAAGCGGGCGCCTTTTTGATTCATACAAAGACGCGGAATTGATGCGACTGGGCGTCCCTCAAATACTCTTACCGCTCGTGCGCCAACTGAAAAAAAGCGATGATCTGGACGCAATCGAAAGCCGATTACCTCAGGAAGCCTATGAAGCCCTCTTTTTCCTGGCCGAAGGATTTTCTCTGCCGGATGTCCTCAAAGATCTTGAAAAAGAGCAACCACCGGTGGAGGTGGATACCACGGATTTCGTCACGGCCCTTGAGAATCCGGACAGCAAACGGCGGTTTCATGTTGTGGCAGGGGCTTTGGAATTGGCGGAAATCCTGAATTCACCCTTGGAGCTCTGGCGAATTTTCCTCCATCCATCTCAACGGAGCATTGTGGAAAAGGAATATAATGGACCGGTGCGCGTTCTCGGCGGGGCGGGAACCGGCAAAACCGTTGTTGCACTGCATCGGGCGCGATGGTTGGCGGAGAAGGTGTTCACAAAGGAAAACGATCGCATATTATTCACCACCTTCACAAAAAATCTGGCGGCAGATATCAAAGAAAACCTCAGGAAACTGTGTTCGTCGGATGTCATGAAAAAAATTGACGTCATCAATCTTGACGCTTGGGTGATTCAGTTCCTAAAAAAGCATGGCTACAACTACAGCTTGATTTTCCAGGACAACACGGGACCTTACTGGCAGAACGCTTTGAACCTTGCCCCCGCAGATCTGGAAATAGACGAGTCCTTTTATACTCAAGAGTGGGCACAGGTGATTCAAGGGCAAGGAATCACAACGTCCGATGAATACATGAAAGCTTCACGGGTAGGACGGCGGAAAAGATTGAGCCGTTTCATGAAGCAAAAAATCTGGTCTGTGTTTGAGGAATACCGGGCGCAGTTGAATGCAAAAGGTCTGAAGGAGATGGCGGATGCCGTCCGAGACGCGCGGATCATCCTGGAAAACAAAGGCGATATTCTGCCTTATCAAGCCATTATTGTGGATGAGGCTCAGGATATGGGTATGGAGGCCTTTAAACTGATCCGGCAGATGATACCGGAATCGCGGAGTGAATCGAAAAACGATCTTTTCATTGTGGGAGACGCACACCAGAGAATTTACCGGCAAAAAGTTGTTTTAAGCCACTGCGGCATCAATATCAGAGGACGGGGCAAGAAACTGAAGATAAACTACCGTACGACCGAGGAAACGCGCAAGTGGGCCGTGAAATTACTGGAAGGTAAAGCTGTTGATGATCTTGATGGCGGCCTTGACCCGCAAAAAGGTTATAAATCGCTGCTCCACGGTGAATCGCCGGAGGTCCGATGTTTTAATTCCTTTACTGAAGAAGTGCAGTTCATTGCCGCTTATCTGAATGAATTGATCAAGGAAAGGATTGATATGAATACAGCTTGTCTTGTGGTGAGAACCAATGATCTCTTGAAACAATATGAAGCGGCGCTTCTGGAAAGTGGCATTAAAACATATCTGGTCAAGCGGACTGTCGCCGATGACCGGAAGGCCCCCGGTTTGCGCCTGGCCACCATGCACCGTGTCAAGGGGCTGGAGTTCGACGAGGTGATCATTGCCAGCGTCAACGATGGTCTGGTGCCTTTACAGCTACCATCCATGGGGTATCAGTCCTCTGAGTTGACAGAAGAGAACGAGAATTTAGAACGTGCATTGCTTTATGTTGCAGCGACGAGGGCGAAAAAAAAGGTGGTGATAACCAGCTATGGGGGGAAAAGCAGTTTGTTGAGCAACTTGTAGCTCCGTTTCTAATTGATAAAGTCGGGACCCTACGGAATCAGTTGAATACAGCGATATGAAGTGGCAGGCCAATACCGGGTAAGAAGATATATGGCGCCTCTTTTAGCAGTTCTTCATTTTGTGATATTTTTCACAGATCACAGCCGCACCCCAACCTTTGATAAGAGAGTAGTTGGTGTGTTTCCGGTAGGCGTGCTTTACTCGGCTGACCGGGATAGAATCATGTAGCGCCATCCCAATACCAACAGGGAGGATGGCCTATGAATAGCAGCAATATCGTCAATTACCCCGCAGTAAATATCCTGGCCCTGAGGACCAGGCTTTGGTTATCCCCGGAGGGGATTTGCTTGGTTGGAAGTTCATGGTATGATTGAAATTACAAATATCAAATTACAAATACCAAACAAATATTCAATGACCCAAATTCTAAAATCCAAACGATGTCTCGTCCTGGAAGGTTTAGGTCATTGAATATTGGAATTTGAGATTTGTTTGTAATTTGGTGCTTGGAATTTGTAATTTTAGACCCAAAACGCCAAGGCAGAGCCATCTATCTCTGACCTGGCCCCGAGGACCAGGTT
>JAUYIZ010000262.1 GCA_030688615.1 Desulfobacterales bacterium
AATATACCGATAAATCGGCAAGGGCGGACGCATGGGGCCGCCGCCTCGGGGTTGTGCAGGGGAAATGATGCCGACAAAAAGTTGCCGCTTTATGATCCTCTGAAACCGCCCTGTTATATCGAATATCCAGTTACATTATACTTTACATTGACATTGACTTTATCTTAATAGCAACTCTTTTTTAAAACTTAATTTCCATTTTTCTATAAATAACTGTTTTTCCATAATAGACCTCAATATTGGGAATATGACGAATTTTTTCGTGCATATCGGATATATCCGAAAATGAAGGAAAAATTCTATATTTTTCGATTTCAATATACTGGATAATTCTAACGTAATATTTTAAAATCATTCTCTATAGCAACATAAGCAGGCTTCGTTTTGGGCCGTGATATTGCGCGTTTTTTCTATATAATCATTGTTGGGCGGAGGACATAGATGAACGAGAAGGCAATTCGAGATCGATTGGTTGAGCATGGAACGACCCTATTTAAGGCACCAAAGCAATTTGTATCCTTTACGAAAGTCCGTAATGACTGATTGCTTCTACTCGGCTGTACAGAATATAGATAAGATATATGGAGGTAATGCAGCCTTAATCTGGTCAGAAAACCCATCCAGCGCGGAAGTCGTTTACCGTTTCCTTCAGTTGGATGGGGTTGGCCCTAAAATAGGAACAATGGCGGCAAACATCCTCGCTCGGGATTTCAAAATACCATTTAGCGATTACTCGGCGATAGAAATCTCCGCTGATGTGCATATACACCGTGTCTTTGGCCGGTTGGGCCTCTGCGCATCAAATGCTTCCGTCGAACAAGTCATCTATAAAGCTAAGGCGCTGAATCCCAGTTTTCCGGGTATGATGGACCTTCCGTGTTGGGAAATAGGTCGAAACTGGTGTAAATCACAAAACCCGAAATGCGAGGCTTGCTATATGCACGATTTGTGTTCAACGGCTGTAGGGTAATAATGATCGCCCAACAAACACATCCAGGCGACTCGTTACACTCGCGGCTGATTTTAGCGTTCGGCATTAACATAAGGAGAAATGTGATATTTTATGGGGCTACTGTTTGAATGGGATCCGAAGAAGGCGCGGCTAAACGCCAAAACGCATGGTATCTCTTTCGACGAGGCGAGCACGGCATTTCGTGACCCGTTGTCACAGACGATTGACGATCCCCTGCATTCCGGGGACGAGGAACGCTTTGTCCTAATTGGACGATCCATGCAAGGGCGACTCCTGGTTATCGTCCATACGGAGAGAGACGATCGAATATGTATTATCAGCGCCAGGTTGGCGACAAAAAAAGAGAGGTTCAGGTATGAAGAGAATGAAGAATGATCCAGACATGCTGGAGGAGTACGATTTTACTGGTGCAGTCCGAGGAAAATATGCGAAACGGTATGCGGAGGGCTCCAACGTCGTAGTCATTGATCCCGACGTGGCTGAGTATTTTCCCGACCACGACTCAGTCAACGATGCTCTCCGCAGTTTAACTGCAATTATTAAGAGGCAGAGGAGGGCCGAACCACCGGGTTGAAGGGACGGCTTGTAGCCAGCGGATTTTGATCTGTTTACAGTTTAACGAACTAAAGTTCGAGTTTTAAGTTTTAAGATTTAAGTTTTAAGGTAATTCAGGTCCCAGGCCCCAGGAAATCATCACAAAAAACGTAAATTTTTCTTACGTTTTTGATTTACAAAGCTTAACCTTAACGTGATTGGAACTATTCAGTATCAGCGTTTGGAGCGCCCGAACGGTTTTTCCTATCCCGCCTTTCGCGTCTCCACATAATGGGCGGCTGCCAGCGCGGCCGTGCACCCATCGGCGGCGGCAATGACGATCTGTTTGGCAAATTTTTCCCTGAGATCCCCGATGACATAAATTCCGGGGATATTGGTTTCACATTTCTCATCGGTCACCACATACCCGTCGGCATTCATCCGGATTCCGGCCGGAACCAGCTGGTTGTTGGGTTCAAACCCGATGAAGATAAAAACACCGTCGGCAGCCAGTTCTTTTTCCCTGCCGGTCCGGGTATCTTTCAAGCCCACGGAGGAAACGCCGTCCGCACCGGCATTGATCCCGCTAAGAGCCGTGTTCCAGAGGATTTCAATCTTGTCTTGCGCCATGACCCGTTGCTGCAGAATCCGTCCGGCTCTTAACGCATCCCGGCGATGCACCAGATAGATGTGCCGGGTCAGCTTCGCAAGATAAAGGGCCTCTTCGGTCGCGCTGTCCCCGCCCCCGACCACCACAACGGTTTTATTTCTAAAGAAAAACCCGTCACAGACCGCACAGTAGGAAACACCTTTGCCGTATAATTCATTTTCCCCCGGAATGTTCAGTTTCCGGGGACTTCCCCCGGTCCCCAGAATGACCGCATGGGTTTGCAGCCGGCGGCCGTCGGCCAGGCGGACCGTATGATGCTTCAGGCCGGGTTCCACCGCAACCGCTTCTTCATGGGTCAACTCCAGGCCGTAGGAGCGGGCGTGATCGGCAAACTGCTGCATTAACCCGGCGCCGTTAACCCGCTCAAGCCCCGGGTAATTTTCAACTTCATCGGACAGAACCACCTGCCCGCCGGCCACCGCCTTTTCAATCAGCACCGTATGCAACACCGCCCGTTTGGCATAAATTCCGGCGCTCAGCCCCCCCGGCCCTGCGCCGATGATAACCAGATCGTATATTTCATCTTGGGTCATGGAATCATCCTCAATGAGACCTTTGCGGGCCCGTTAGGGTTCACGCAAAAATTAATTCACAGTTTTAGGCGTTGAGGCGCCCGGATGGCAAGGCGCGAAAACGCAGGAATATCCGGATATTCCGAGTTTTCGCAACGCAGCCATACGGGATGCATCGGCGTATAATATATGAAGTCATTTTTGCGTGAGCCCTTAATCTCCCATTTTGGCCATATAATCGTCGTATTCGGTTTCCAGCCGCAGTTTATGTTTGGCCTCTTCCTGGCAAAGCACCTTAAATACGGTTTTCATGTCCTGGGTTTGGGCCTCTTTTAAAAACGCATTGTACAGGCGGAGGGCTTTTTCTTCCCGTTTCATTGCCAGCATCAGGATTTCGTTGTAGCTCATCGCTTCTTTATATTCCATATCCACCGCATAATCGCTGCGTCTGATATCGACAATCCATTTAAAGTCGTACCCGGCAAGGCTTTTATCCAAGGCGCCCTGTTTCAGGTTTTCAAGCATTTTCTGGTGTTTTTCTTCTTCTTTGGCAAAGCCTGCAAACATCTCTCTGGTACCGGAAAAGCCCTCCATCCTGCTGACTTGCCGGTAAAATTGGGCCGCTTCAATTTCTTTGCCGATGGCAAAATCAATGATTTCCGTTATGTTTTCAAATTCCATTGTCCTCTCCTTGCTATATTGTTCTCTCATTACTAGGCAGATGATCATTAATAATAACGCCCCGGCCTGTTAAGTCAATAAGATTTTAAGACGCTGTTTTGTGCGAACAAATTCCTTGACACACCTTGGGCCGCTGTGTCATTTATTTTATTTGAGTCGATTTGCCGACCCTGAAAATGAACGGATGCAACAAATTGAATATATAGAATATATCGATTGAACGGGGGAAATTATGATCGTTGCAAAGAGAAAACCCTTTGTTGAGATAATGGAATTGATCAAGGGCTACAAAAAAGTCCTGAACGTCGGCTGCGGCACCTGTGTCGCGGTGTGTCTTACCGGCGGGGAAAAGGAAGTCGGCATCCTGAACGCCGAGATCGAGATGGCCAGAAAAATGGACGACGATCCCATAGATATCGGCGCATCTACCGTGGAGCGCCAATGCGACCGGGAATTCCTTGAAGCGCTGGATGCTGTCGTGGAGAAATACGACGCTCTCCTTTCCATGGCCTGTGGGGCCGGGATTCAGTTTCTTGCGGAACGATACCCGGACAAACCGGTTTTGCCCGCAGTGGATACGACCTTTCTCGGGGTCAATCAGGATGTGGGCTGGTATGAAGAGCGGTGTCGTTCCTGCAGCAGCTGTGTCCTGGGGTTGACCGGCGGTGTCTGCCCGGTAACGATGTGCGCCAAGGGGCTTTACAACGGTCCCTGCGGCGGAACCAACCAGGGCAACTGCGAAATATCCAAGGATCAACCCTGTGCATGGCATATGATATATGAACGGCTGGCACGGCAAGGACGACTGGATTGCATCATGGCCATATCCGGTCCGGTGGACCACAAAAACCAGGTTCCCCGGTCCCTGATACAGCCCGGATACAAAATGTCCGCGGACGGCGACACATAGTTCGGTGTTCCGGTACGAGATTATCAAACTTTTACGAGGAAATTACTATGAAAAGTGGAAGTAATTTGGAGAAAGTCTTACGGGCGGGGCATTTTGCATTTACCGGCGAGCTGGGCCCCCCCCGGGGGACCGATGCCGAGGTTGTAAGGAAAAAGGCCTTGCATCTGAAGGGCATGGTCGATGCGGTCAATATCACCGACAACCAGACCGCCATGGTGCGTATGGCCAGCTGGGCGGCATGCATCATTTTGATCCGGGAAGGCATGGAGCCCAATTTTCAGATGGTCTGCCGGGACCGGAACCGTATTGCCATGCAGAGCGACATCCTGGGCGCCTACGCCCTCGGGATTCGCAATATGCTCTGCCTTTCCGGCGACCACCAGCAGTTCGGCGACCACCCCTTTGCCAAAGGCGTGTTTGATATCGATTCCATGCAGTTGATCCAAATGGTCAAAAAGATGCGCGATGAGGGAAAATTCCTGGGGGGGGGAGATATCGAAACGCCGCCGAAGCTTTTCATCGGTGCGGCCGCCAACCCCTTTGCCGATCCCTTTGAATGGCGGGTGCATCGACTGGCCAAAAAAATCAATGCCGGCGTGGATTTTATTCAGACCCAGTGTATCTACAATATGGTCAAATTCCGCGAATGGGTCAAGCGGGCCAATGACATGGGGTTGACCGAAAAAGCCTACATCCTGGCCGGCGTGACCCCCATGAAGAGCCTGGGTATGGCCCGCTATATGAAAACCAATGTCCCGGGGATGGATGTTCCCGACGAGATCATTGACCGCCTCAAGGGTGCGGAAAAAGGCAAAGCGGCAGAAGAGGGCATTAAGATCGCCTGCGAGCAGATCGAGGAATTCAAGCAGATGAAAGGGATCGCCGGTGTCCATCTCATGGCCATCGAATGGGAGCACAAGGTCCCCGAAATCGCCGAACGGGCCGGCGTGTTGCCGCGACCGGTGGTGGCGTAGGAACCTGGTCCGGAGGAGCAGACAATGACAGATACCGTACTTGAATATGAGCCTGAATCCGCCGGGGCCCTGGTCAAAGAGGTGGCGCGGCGCTCGGGTCAGAATCTCAGCGCCTGTTATCAGTGCCGGCGGTGTGCAGCCGGTTGCCCCGTTGCGGAAGAGACCGGCTATGTCACACCGGACCGGCTGGTGCGACTTATCCTTCTGGGCGACAGGGAAAAAGCGCTGGTCAACGAACTGGTCTGGCGCTGTGTCTCCTGCTACACCTGTGGAACGCGCTGCCCCAACGAGATACAGACCGCAAGAATCACCGAAACGCTGAAAAAAATGAGCAAGGAGGCCCGCAGGCCCCCTTTGCGCCACAAAGTCGCCCATTTCCACCATAGTTTTATGAAGGCCGGGTTGCGCTGGGGCCGCATCAACGAGATTGAATTCATGGGCGCCTACGAGCTTAAGAATGCCCTGAAAGACCTGGCACGGCTGAGGTTCAAAGCCGTCTACGATGAAATGGTGTATCAGGCCAAATTCGGCCTGGCGATGATGAAACTCAGGCGGATGCATTACGGGTTTTTATCGACCAAAGGCCGGGACGAGATCAAACGCCTGGCGAAAAAGGGCCGCAACCGGGCTTGAGGATTTTTGATTGATGATTGATGAAGCTGCCGGAAAGACAGCTGTCCGGGTCAAAAATTTTATACATACAAGAGGTTATCCATGGACATCGCATATTATCCCGGGTGTACCTTGAAGGCGTCTGCGCGGATGTATGACCTGCAGAACAAACAGGTTTGCGAGGCCCTCGGGATCCGGCTCAAAGAGATTGAGGACTGGAACTGCTGCGGCGCAACGTCGGCCGGCAAGATCAATGATTTTCTGGCCGTTGCCATGCCGGCCAGAAATCTCGGTATCGCCGAAAGCACCGGTCTTGCCGAAATGGTGATCCCCTGTTCAGCGTGCTATTCAAGAACATTGGTGGCGCAACAGCACCTGAAAAACAACCCGGATTTAAAAGCTGAGATCAATGAGGAGCTGGCCAAAAAGGTTCAGGGTACCATCAAGGTCTCCTCGATTCTGGAAGTGCTGCTGCAGACGGTCGATTCGGGAATACTGGCCGAAAAAGCGGGCCGGATGCTCAAGGGACTCAAACCGGTCTGTTATTACGGGTGCATTCTCACCCGTTTCCCCATCAGCGTGCCGGTGCCGGATAATGTGGAAAATCCACAGGCCATGGAAACGATCCTCAAGGCATTGGGCGTCAAGGCGCTGGACTGGAGTTATAAGACCGATTGCTGCGGGGCGTCTGCGGCGGTCAATGACAAGGAAGCGGCCAACAATATGATGGCGAAAATCATGAGGGATGCCGTGGCCAGGGGCGCCAACTGTTTCGTGGTGACCTGCCCCATGTGTCAGATGAATATGGATGCTTTCCAGGATGAATTTTGCCGGGAAAAGGGGATCGCCGAGCGGCTGCCCGTCTATTTCCTGACGGAACTGATCGGCCTGGCCATGGGCATGAGCGTCGAAGACATGCAGATTGACAGGCATTTTGTCAACGGCACGGCGCTCTTAAAGGAGTTGAATCTGGTATGAGCGATAAAGAAACGACCGCAGGAACCAAACGGGGGGCGGTGGTGATCGTCGGCGGCGGCATCGGCGGCATGCAGGCCTCCCTGGATCTGGCCAACAGCGGCTTCAAGGTGCATATTGTCCAGCGCGATTCTTCCATCGGCGGAACCATGGTCATGCTGGACAAGACCTTTCCCACCGGGGATTGTTCCATGTGTATGATTTCACCGAAAATGGTCGAAATCGGCCGGCATCCGAATATCGAAATCCACAGCCTGGCCGAGGTGATTTCGGTGCACGGCGTCCCGGGAGATTTCAGGATCAAGGTCAATCAGAAGGCGCGCTTTGTCGACCCTGAAAAATGTACCGGCTGCGGGATCTGTGAGGAGAAATGCCCCAAGAAATTGACCAGCGAATACGAGCAGGGGCTGACGCACCGCAAGGCGATTTTTTCACTCTTTCCCCAGGCGCTGCCCAATACCCGTGTCATCGACAAAGAAACCTGTATTTATTTTTTGAACGGCCGCTGCAAAGCCTGTGAAAAATTCTGCCCTTCCAATGCCATCATCTGGGAAGATGTGGATAAAGAGATCGATATCCGCGCGGGTGCGATTATTCTGTCCCCCGGACTGGATCGATACAACCCCACGATCCGCCCGGAATTGGGCTACGGGCGGTGGCCCAATGTGGTGACGTCCATTCAACTGGAGCGGATTTTATCCGCCTCGGGCCCTTACAAGGGAGAGGTCAAACGCCCCGGGGACGGCCGCCACCCGAAAAAAGTCGCCTGGATCCAATGCGTGGGGTCGCGGGATCCGCATAATGCGAACCCCTGGTGCTCCTCGGTCTGTTGCATGTATGCCACCAAACAGGCGATTATTGCCAAAGAGCACGACGGCAATATCGCCCCGACGATCTTCTTCATGGAGATGCGCTCCTTTGGCAAGGATTTTGACAAATATGTCGACCGGGCCAAAAATGAATCCGGGGTGCGCTATCAACGGGCCATGATTTCCGCCGTGCGGGAAGAGCCGGGCACCGGCAATCTGGTGCTGCGGTACGCCGCTGAAAACGGTGTGGTATCCGACGAGATCTTTGATATGGTGGTCCTGTCCATCGGTTTGGAGCCCCATTCGGATGCGAAGGAATTTGCCCGGATCTTCGATATCAGAACCAACACCCACGGTTTTGCACGCACGACCCAGTTCAAACCGGTTGAGACCACACGACCCGGGGTGTATGTGACAGGCACTTACCAGGGGCCCAAGGATATCCCCGAGACCGTGATCCAGGGCAGCGCCGTCGCCGGCTGCTCCATGGCGCTGCTGGCAGAAGCCCGGGGTACGGAAGTGGTGCGCAAGGAACTTGTCCCGGAGACGGATGTCACCGGGCAGGAGGCCCGGATCGGCGTGATCGTCTGCCACTGCGGCATCAATATCTCCCAGAGTGTGGATGTCAAGAAGGTGGTGGAGGTTGTCAAGGATCTTCCCAATGTGGAGTTCGCCCAGGATGTGATGTACGCCTGCGCCCAGGACAGCCAGGAGCAGCTCAAGAAATGGGTGAAAGAAAAGAAGCTGAACCGGGTGGTAGTCGCCGCCTGCACCCCCAGGTCCCATGAACCGCTGTTCCAGGACACGATCCGCGATGCCGGTATCAACAAATACCTCTTTGAGCTGGCCGGTATCCGGGAACATTGTTCCTGGGTTCACATGGGGCAAAAGGATGTGGCGACCAAAAAGGCCGTCGCCATTACCAAAATGAACATTGCCAAGGCCAGGCTGCTTGCGCCGGTCCAAACCGATTCCGTGGGGCTTACCGCCAGCGCCATGGTTATCGGCGGCGGCGTGGCCGGTATGGTTGCGGCCCTGTCGCTGGCCGATCAGGGGTATCCTGTCCACCTGGTGGAAAAGGAAGGCCAACTGGGCGGGTTGGCAAACCAGGTTTTCAGAACCCTGGACGGCAGCGATGTTTCGTCTTTTGTCGCGGACACCATCGAAAAGATTAAGGCGCACCCGAAAGTTACCGTCTACACCGGGGTGGAGGTTCAGAAGACCGATGGGTATGTGGGAAATTTCAAAACGACCCTGACCGACGGCACCCCATTGGAACACGGCGTGATTCTGCTGGCCATCGGCGGTGAGGAATACCGGCCGACCCAGTACCTGTATGGGCAGCATCCGCGGGTGATCACGCAGCGGGAGATGGAAAAACGACTTGAGGCCGGATCTTTCGGACCGGCAGAGTCCTACGGCATGATTCAATGCGTCGGCTCCCGGGAAGAACCCGACAACTATTGCTCCCGCATCTGTTGCCAGGATGCGGTCAAAAATGCCATCGCCGTCAAAGAGAAAACGCCGGATGCCCGGGTCATTATCTTTTACCGTGACATCCGGACCTATGGGCTGCGGGAGGATTATTACGAGAGGGCGCGGGATCTGGGCGTTCTGTTCGTCCGTTTCGAGGTGGCAAACAAGCCGGTGGTGGCGCCGGCGGAAAAAGGACTCCGGGTGACGGCTTTGGATTACATGCTCGACCAGACGGTTTCTTTCCCCGTGGACTGGGTGGTGCTTTCCACGGGTCTCAGGCCGCATCCCAGCGCGGAAAAGATCGGCAAGCTCTACAAGGTTACCCGAAACCCCGACGGCTATTTTCTGGAAGCCCACGTGAAGCTCAGGCCCGTGGATTTTCCATCCGAAGGCATCTTTGTGGCCGGTCTGGCCCACGCGCCCAAAAACCTCGACGAAACCATCAGCCAGGCGCTGGCTGCCGCCGGCCGCGCCGGTGTGGTGCTCTCCCACGATCGACTCGAGGTGTCCGGCATCATCTCCAAACACGACAAGGAGCCCTGTGTTTCCTGTCTGAACTGCCTGAGGGTATGCCCCTATGGCTCGCCCTATATCAATGAAGAAGGCACGGTCAGCCATAACGAGGTAAAGTGCATGGGCTGCGGCATGTGCGCGGCCATCTGCCCGGTAAAAGCCTTTCAGGTGAACAATTTTCGCGATGATCAGATCCTGGCCATGGTCGATGCCGTAACCGAAGACAGCCAGGATTAGCAGGATCGAAAGGACCTGGGAGAAAACAGAACAGAGGGAGGCTCGACACCATGTCAGAACAAATAAAAGAGGCCGGCGGCGCTGAGACCGCCTCTATTGAAAAACCCCAGGCGACTCCCGCAGGCTGGGAACCGGGCATCCTGGCATTTGCCTGTCATTACTGCGCATTTGCCGCCGCGGATCTGGCCGGTGTCATGCGGCTGTCCTACCCGCCGAATGTAAAGGTCATCCGCCTGCCCTGCACGGGAAAACTCGATCATATCTACGTACTCAGGGCCTTTGTCCGGGGCATAGACGGTGTTTTCGTTGCCGGCTGACTGGCGGGGCAATGCCATTTCCTGGAAGGAAATACCCAAGCCAAAACAAAGATCGCACACCTTAAAATCCTTTTGACCGAGTTGAACATCGATCCGGGGCGGGTAGAGATGTACAACCTCTCGGCCGCCATGGGGCCCCGGTGGGCCGAGATCTGTACCGAGTTTACCGCGCGGATAAAAAAGCTGGGGCCGTCGCCGGTCTGGCTGGCCGATCAGAGAAAAAACCAGCGATCGGCAAAATAACTTTCAGTAATCACTATAAATTCAAAAATGTCGGCACATAAACGAAAGGACTTTTGGCAGGATTAACCGGATTGACAAGACTTTTATATGAGAATACAGAAGTCAGAATACAGAATTCAGTAGAAAAACAGTATCATGATTATTCTGGCTCCTGACTCCTGGCTCCTGTATTCTCATGCTTCGTTGTGCC
>JAUYIZ010000272.1 GCA_030688615.1 Desulfobacterales bacterium
TTTCATGGAGCCCTAACTATTAAGTGGACCTCAAAAGTGGCCTAATGCAATCGTGCAAAAATATTTCACTTTTGATATATTTCCACGAAATTTAAAACAAAATGTAAATTTTTATCGTGAGATATATGATCTGCTATCTAAAAATACCTCAAAAAGCAGATACTATGAAATGTTAAAATACTTCATTTTTGAGGTAAAACGACATGAGGCTGTTGCCGTCTGAAAACGTTTGATCCAAAAGGTTTGATCTGTACCCGGTATTAAAATAAAATCGTAAGAAATCAATATGTTAAAATATAGATTCAGAAATACCGAAGTTTCTCTGTAAACTATTATTTAGTGAATAGCTGCTTCATTGTCAAGCCCAAAATGGCCTCAAGATTTGCACAAAAGTGGAGGGTTATATGAGAACGAAAGCAGAAGTTGCTTTTAAATCAGATTAATCGAAGGTGTCCTATGAATGTGAGAATAAAAATCAGAAGGAAACGAATTTTCAACAGGGAATCCGGAAAAACCGTCATCATCCCAATGGATCGCGGCGTGACAATGGGTCCGATTCAAGGCCCGCAGAATATTGATCGAACAGCCAATAGGGTCATTAGAAGCGGGGCTAATCGGAAGGCGGCGCCAGTTTTTTTATTAAATCCAGCGCATCTTCCCTGCTGCTGACCAACCCGTCGTCCCGGGCCTGTCTAACCTGGCCAAGCACATATCCCATGGCGGCGCCGGGCGCCATACCCAACGCCATCAAATCTTTTCCTTTGATGAGATCCGCCTGTTTTATGTGTTGTCTGATCTGCCCGTAATAACTGTGAATTAATTCCCCGGCGCGTTGAAGGTTCTGATTCCTGACGTTTTTGTCCGACAGGGGCCCGAGCTTTCCGCGGATATCCGCCATGGCCAGGATAATTATGGGGATGGCATCATCCTCATGCCTGCGGAACCACTGCATGCGCGTGGACGCTTTCACTTCCGGAGGTAAAAGATTTGAAACATGAAGATGTTCGGCAATTAAAATCTCTATAAATGCCTGCTCCCTGTTGGACATTTTGAGCCGCCGGGCCAGGGCCGGGACCATGCGCCTGCCTGCCTGATCATGGTTGTAAAAGGTTGTTTTTCCGGTATGGTCATCCTGTTGCCGGGATGGGGGTTTGCCCACGTCATGAAACAGCGCCGACAATTTAAGCAGTGCCTGCCGGTTGTGGCCGGCAAGATTTTTTTCAATGTTGCCAACGTGCCTGTCGAAATGATCCTCAAGATGCTCGAGGATCTGCTCGCAATGGCTCATGACCGCCAGCGAGTGCTCCCAGACGGTCAAGTGGTGAAAATCATTCTGGACGCAGCCTTTCATGCCGTTTATTTCGGGAAAAAGCGCCTCCAAAATTGTCAGGTGGTCCATTAACCGGATAAAAAAACTGCTCTTTTTTGTGTTGAGAATGGCCAGCAGTTCAGGCCAGATGCGCTCGGCAGGCACACGATCCAGCAATGGCGCCCGGTCTTTCATGGCCCCGAGGGTCGGCGGATCGATCTTGAAATTCAGCTCAGCGGCAAATCGCACGGCCCGTAAAACGCGCAGCGGATCCTCGGTGATTGCGCCCGGCGCGGCCATTTTTACCAGACCCTGTTTAAGGTCATTTTCCCCGTTCAACGGGTCGATGATATGATCCCCGATTTTTCCCGACTCGATGGGAATCGCCATGGCATTAATGGTGAAATCGCGCCCTTTTAGATCATCGATGATATGATCCCCGCGCAGCAGTGCCACATCGACAAATATGCAGGGATTTTTTTTATCCACCACCCGATAGCAAGGCGAATCCATTTTTTTGTTGAAAACCACCACGGTGGCATCCCGCCGGGCGGCCAGACGTCCGGCCAATTGCGCTGCATTCCGGCAGACCAGATCGATATCTTTGGACGGCTGCATCAGCAGCTGATCCCTCACAGCGCCGCCCACCAGGTAGATGGAAGGAAATTCTTCCTGCAGCGGCGACAGCCAGTCATCGAGAATTTTTTCTATCTGATGCGGAATGATCATTGACACCCTTTGGGTTTTTGCGATAATGTTTTCCCGGCATGTTACCACATTTCCGCTAAAGAATGAAGATCCTATCCATTAATGACTTTCGTAAAGGAGGACGTATGAAAAAAATTATTTTTGTCATCTGCTTTACCGTTGTATTGGCCACGGCTCCGGTGGCACGGGCCATTGGTTTTGAATTGGCCCTGGGCATGTGGAACCAGGCACCAACGGGAGATGTGTCGTACAAGTCGACTTCCAGCATAGATGTGCTCGATCTGGATAAAGAATTGAAGTACGACTCACAATGGCGGGTTAACGGCCGGCTCAAGTTGGATATGCCCCTTTTAATCCCCAATGTTTATTTGATGGCCACGCCCCTGTCCTTTGAGGAAAGCACCACCAGAGGGACGGCATTTAAATTTGGCAACCAGACTTTCAGCGCCAACACAACTTTCGATTCCAAAGTCACGCTGAACCATTATGATGTGGCCTTGTATTACGGCATCCCCTTTCTCAGCCTGGCCACGGCCTACATGCTCAACGTGGATGTGGGCCTCAATCTACGATATCTGGATATCAAGGCCGAGATTCACCAGGGCAGTTTAAGCGAATCGAAAAGTTTCACCAAACCGATCCCCATGGTTTTTTTGGGTGCTCAATTTACGCCCTTTAAGCGGTTTGCCCTTGAGACCGAACTGCGGGGAATAACCTATAGCGGCAACAGTTATTTCAGCTTCATCGGCCGCTTGAGATATAATATCTTTGCCGGGCTGTTTGCCACTGGAGGCTATAGATTGGACATGATTGATGTGAACGATAGCGGTGTGGACCTGGAAACGAGCCTCGGCGGGGCCTTTTTCGAAGTCGGTTTCGAACTATAGCCGTCTTACACAGGGGTTGATAAATCATGAAAATCTTAATCGCTTTAAAAGTCAATGGGGTATTGCGTGAGGTGGCTGTTGAGCCGAACCGGACGCTGCTGGATGTCATCCGGGAGGAGATCGGGCTCACGGGAACCAAGAAGGGCTGTGATGAGGGAGACTGCGGCGCCTGCACGGTCCTGCTGCAGGGAAAACCGGTCAACGCCTGCCTGGTGCTGGCCCTGGATGCCCGGGGTAAGGATATTGTCACCATTGAAGGGCTGTCCGGGGATGGTGGGTTCCATCCGCTGCAGGAGGCTTTCCTGCGCTACAATGCATTCCAGTGCGGCTATTGCACACCCGGCATGCTGATGGCCGCCAAAGCCATTCTGGATCAGAACCCTTCTCCGACAGAGCAGCAGGTGCGGGAAGGGCTGGTGGGAAATCTCTGTCGCTGCACCAATTACAGCAGGATCGTTCAGGCTGTTCTGTCGACCGCGGAAGGCGCGGTGCGTCCATGACACGCAATAGTGTTTTTGTTGGGCTTGGTTCCAACATCGGCCACGAACAACTTCGGAATTGAATATTGTTGATTGTTGATTTGTCGAATCGCTTCGCTCTTTCTTTTTTAATAAAATCGATAGAATTCCTTCAATCAACAA
>JAUYIZ010000245.1 GCA_030688615.1 Desulfobacterales bacterium
CTACCACCCCTGACGGCGGCGCCTACTACGGGATCGTGGCCGGAATAAAGAACAGCCGCGAGCTGGAAGGAGGGTTGACCGGCATCTACCTGGCCCCCGATCAAACCGCCGGCTATCTGATCAGTGATGATTTGAAAGGCAGGGTCTTTCCGGGGTTAGGCCCGGACAATCCTGATTTTGGCGCGGGCATGTTTACCATGGACGGAACCCTCAACCGGCTGGAGATGGAAACGGCCACCGGGATCGATCCGAAAGACTTTATAAGCAGCCCAACCACCGGAAACTCGGCCTTGACCCTTGATTTTTTCTCCCTGAATCAGATCAATGCCGGAAATAATCCCGGGGATATCGTCGTGATGAAGACGGCGTACGATCCGAATAACCCGTCAGGTCCGGATGAGCATGGGGTTGCTGCTTCCATCGGGAACCGCCTTTGGGGCGTGTGGGGTGTGCCTTTGTACGGTGGCACCGCCGGGGGGGCTGCTCCGACGACGGGTCCGTGGACCGTTAACATGACCATGGAAGACCAGTATGCGGGCCCATACGGCGTCCGGGGCTGGTTGGAGGTGCTCGGCTCTGTATGGGATGAAAATAAAACCGGCGCCCAGGTGGCAGGCCAGGTGGCCGGGGCATGGGTGAGCTGGGACAGCATGGTCCCGAACACCGGTGTGCTGGGAGGAAAGCTTGCCGGCACCTTTAACCCGGCGTCTTTCACCTGGGAGGCCGTGGCATTGGGCGGCTGGATGGAGACCGGCAGATTCCTAAACCTGGCGAAAAACAACCCTGCTGTTTTACAGGCCCTGAGCATCCCTTCCATCCAGGTCGGCCGGACCGATCTGATGCAGAATCCCGGGCAGACCGTGAACAATCTAAGTAACGTCCGGATGAAGGATGTGACTTTTTTTGCCTTTAAAGACAGTGCGGTTCCCCGGATCTGGGCCACCGGCGACGTCGGTGGAGATTTCAGCAATTTTGGGCCGTTGCCCGGGTCGCCGGGAGCGCCCGGGTCACCCGGCATGACAGTGCCCCTCAAAGGCAACGGGCTCAGCGTCGATTTTATGATCAATAGATGGGATCACGCCCCCGGCCAGCCGGGTCAGTGGGGGGCGGACCTCAAAGGCGGCGGAACTTACACCGGTCCGGGCGCCATGAACGGATCAACGGTCCCGATGATGGGGGGTGCTGCCGGCACTATTCTTCCGAACCCGCTTGTCACGGGTGCGGGAACCTTTTCCGGCACTGCCGCCGGCACGGCCCAGGTTCCCATTCCGGCAGCCAGGTAGCAGGACCATTTTACACCCCCGGACTTGTCCGGTTATTCAAGTACGAAATTTTCAGCAGAGGTCAGGGGGATGGCCAATCAGTTAAAATCTAGACCTTTGAAAAACGGCAGATGGGATTTTGCAAAGGTCTCAGGAGGGTGGTTATGAGGAGAGCTGCGGTAATATGGGCCTTGAGTGTTCTGATGACGGCCTTGTTTCTTTTTCCTGCCGGTGCGCGGAGCGAAAGCCGTTTTCTGCTGGAAGGAATCAGGCAATACAAGCTGGAAAACTACGAAGAGGCGCTTGAGAGTTTAAGCAAGGCGCGCAAGGAAGACCCCAAATCTACTTCAGCTGCTTTTTTTCTGGGGCTTGCCTACAAGCAGATTATGGAATTCCGGCCGGCAGCGGAGCATCTGAGGGACGCGGTAACCCTTGCCCCCCGGATCAAAGAAGCCCTGGTGGAACTGATCGAGGTGCTTTTCCGCCTAGGTGAAACCGGATCGCTCAACGAGGCTAAAAAGTGGATTCTGGTCGCAAAGGAAAATAAGATATTTCCGGCCAAAGTTGCATTTCTGGAAGGTCTGATCCTGAAAAAAGAAGGCAGATACCCGGAGGCGGTGGCAGCGTTTGAAGCCTCAAAGTCCATGGACAAGTCTTTTTCCCAGACGGCAGAGTTCCAGATCGGGCTGTCTTACGTTGAGGCCCGGGAGCTGAAAAAGGCAAAATCACGTTTTCAGGCGGCCATACTGCTGGACCCCCAGTCCGATCTGGCCTTGTTCGCGCGCAACTATCAGGATCTGGTGGAAAAGAAAATGGCCCTTGAAAAGCCGCTCCATGTAACCCTGGGCGTTTTCGGACAATATAATACCAATCTGCTCTCCAAGCCCAGAGACCCGCTGTTCTCTTCGACGGGGTATGAAGACGAGAAAAGCCGCTCCACAGCCACTTCCCTTCGACTGGATTTTATCCCGGTTTTTCAAGGCCCCTGGCTCTTTAACGGCCAGTACAGCCTGTCCGGGAATTTCAATGACAATCATTCCACCTCCAACGATTTTGTCGCCAACAGCTTCTCTGTAATGCCGGGCTACAATTTTGGAAGGTCCGCGCTGAATCTGGCCGTAAACTACAACCACCTGATGCTAAAGGGCCCCGGTTTGAATAAATATTCGGAAGAGCTGCGGGCAGGGCCGCTATACCGGGTGGGTTTGTCACAGAATAATATTCTGGAATTTTTTCTCGGCTATCGCGGCCGGGAGTATTCCGATCCGCCGCGGGTTCCCGAGGAGGACCGGGATTCGAAAGGCTTAAGTTCCTATCTGAGCTGGATATGGCTTTTCCGGGCCGGTGCATTTTTCAATCTCCGGTATGAATTTGCCGATGAAGACACCGACGGGGACTGGTGGGACAACCACGGCCACAACGTTTCAGCCAATGTCACGATCCCCCTGGCGGATACATTCAGGCTCCAGCTGAGCGGGCAGGCGTTGATCCAGGACTATAAAAATTTTCACACGGTTTTCAACACCAAAAGAGAAGACAGGACCTATACCGGCACGCTGGGGTTCACCTGGGAATTTTTAAAAAGTACCAGTCTTGTGGCCCAGTATTCCAGGACCCGGGCCGAGTCCAACATCGGTTTTTATGATTTTGAGCGGGACCTTTACGCGGCGGGCATCGAGTTCCGCCATTGATGTTCAGAGCCTGATCCATATACCCAATGTATTCAAGTGGGTAAATATTGGCTTTTTTTGCAGCTGAACGAAATCGGGCATGGTTCAAAGGGCTCTCCATGGGAACAAACGCGGGAAGATCTTCTGTCAGAGATGCCGGCCCGGCCCCGTTTTGGGCGGTGTTCTTTTTTGCCGTCGCTTTTGCGTGGGTTGAAAGCGCCGTGGTGGTCTATCTGCGCAAGATTTATTTTGACGGCACCTTTGATTTTCCCCTCCTGGTCCGATGGCAAGACGGCAGGCATGTTATGGACCCGTTGATTCGAATCGAATTGGGCCGGGAAATTGCCACCATCCTGATGCTGGCGGCCGTCGGCTGGATCGCCGGAAAACAGCCGCTGCAAAAATTCTGTTATTTTATGGTTGCCTTCGGCATCTGGGATATTTTCTACTACATCTGGCTTTATGTCATGGTGGGCTGGCCGGAAAGCCTCATGACCTGGGATCTTCTGTTTTTTGTGCCGCTGCCCTGGGTGGGGCCCGTGATAACACCTGTCCTGATCGCTGCCGCCATGGTATCGGCAGGATCCGTGGTGATCGGTTATCTTGCGAAAGGGTATGAAATCCGGCTGTGCTGGTACGATTTTGCCGTTGAGTTCGCCTGCGCTCTGGCCATGATTGCCGCGTTTTGCTGGGACTGGAAAAATATTTTGCAGGTTCCCGCGGCCATGGAACGATCCGGCATCCCCAACCCGTTTGCCTGGTGGCTGTTCCTGCCCGCTTTCGGGGTGGCCGTCGCTTATTTTGCCGTCACGCTCAAGCGGCGTGTTCTGCAGAATCTTCCTTGACAATGGTCCTTGCGAGGATTATTTTCCCCGCTTTGACAGATAATCGATATGACTTTATCAAATGGAAATTTGCGATGCCGTCCCTGATAACCGTCGTGGGAAAATCCGATTCGGGCAAAACCACCCTCATGGAAAAACTGATCCGGGAGCTTAAAAAGCGCGGCTATCGGATCGGCACCATAAAGCACGCCTTTCACGTGCATGAGCTGGATCAGAAAGACAAAGATAGCTGGCGGCATAAAGCGGCGGGCGCAGACACGGTGCTGGTGGCCACCGAGGGAAAAATCGCCATGGTCAAGGACGTGGCACGCCTGTTGCTGGACGATCTGGAGAAGTACTTTGACGATATGGACCTGATCCTCACGGAAGGCTTCAAGCAGGAAAACAGGCCCAAAATCGAAGTCTTCAGAAAAGATATCCATCAAGCGCCCCTGTTTTCCAAGGACGGCAACCTGATCGCCATGGTCACCGACGCGGATTTGGACCTGGCTGTACCCACGTTCGGCCTGGAGGAAATCGAGCCGCTGGTGGATCTGATAGAAAAGAAATTTTTGTGAGACCAATAGACCTGCCCCGGCTGAAAAAATGGTTTGCGGCCTATTCCGCAGGCTTTTATTTGAATGATCCGGAATATGATCGTCCTCTGCGGCTCAAGGTGGCCCACACCCGGCGGGTATGTGAAAATATCGTCCGGCTGGGCCGGGCGCTGGATCTGTCGCAGGAGGAGTTGATTCTTGCCGAGGTTTCGGCGCTGTTTCATGATGTGGGCCGCTTCCGGCAGTATAGAGATTACCGTACCTTCAACGACTCGATTTCAGAGAATCACGCCGGTGCCGGCGTAAGCCTAATGGAAGAACACGGCCTCCTCGCTTTACGGCCGGAAACCGAAAGACGCCTTGTCACGCAAGCCATTGCCTATCATAACGCCGCGGTTTTGCCTGAAGACCAGGACCCGGAGACCATATTTTTCATGCATCTGTTAAGGGATGCCGACAAGCTGGATATTTTACATATTTTCGCCGAGTATTTTAATGACCGGGACGGCCGTCCCGACAAGACCATCGAGGTCGGGCTTGCGGATGATCCGGCGGTTTCGCCCCGCATGATCGACGCGTTGCGGGCCCGCCGCTTTGCCCGTTTTGAGGATCTGAAAACCTTGAACGATTTTAAACTTCTCCAGATCAGCTGGGTGTATGATTTTAACTTCACCCCTTCCTTTCAGCTGCTCAAAGACCGCCGGCATATTGAAAACATAAACAAGACGCTGCCCCGGACAGTTGAGATCGAGGCAGCCGTCAAAGAGGCGCTTGATTATATGCTGCAGTCTGCAGGGGGATAACGATGAGAGAATTTTTAATATTTGTGGCCTTGATTGGAATCTGGTACCTGTTGCAGGCCTATATTCTGCCGAAGTTGGGAATTTCCACCTGACTGCAGCCCGCCTGCCGGACGGCAGGCAAGAAAAAAGATGCCGCGCCGGAAAAATCGCCGGAAAAAAGATAACTTCAGGTAATTTCCCCTGGCATCTCATCGGCGTATTTTACACGGACAGCAACGATTTCTCCCCGGGCACACTCCTGGCCGTTGGCTGTCACCGAACAGGATACCACCACTTTTCTGTCGTGCAGGGTCTTAACGTGCGACTTGAAAAAAAGCTCCGCATCGACCGGTGTGGGGCGCAGGTAGCTGACATTCAGGTTTGCCGTGACGCACCGGATGACCGGTTCGGTGCCCGGCGGCCTGGCTTCGGCCTGATACAGCGCGCCTACGGCCGTACCGATACAGTGACAGTCCATGATCGAGGCAATCAGGCCCCCGTAAACGGCGCCGGGGTAGCCGGTGTGGTGGGGTTCGGGCCTGAAACGAAAAACGCCTTCCTTGCCGTCCCATGCGGTGCGGACATGAAGCTCGTGAGGGTTGCTGCGCCCGCAGCCATAACACACGGCAGTCTCTTCGGGATAAAAATCCTGGATGATCGTTGGTTTCATGGCTGGTCGCAATCACTCAAGGATAATGTCATCGCTGAACTCATTGGTATCGTCGGGTCTGAGGGGAAAATGCTCGGCGAGAATTTTTCCCATATTTTCAATGGCGTCGCAGAGAATTTCGGCGGCGTTGCCCTGCTTGACGCCCCGGGCCACATCGCGGGCATATCGCTGCAGCTCTTCCGGGGCAATTTTAGCATAAATGCCTCGGTCCGCCAGCACCCAGACCTTATGTTCAAAAAGGGAAATGAAAAACAGTATTCCGGTTTCATCCCGGGTTTTATAGAGGCCCTTTTCATAAAAAGCCCGCTCGGCCCGTTGCCGCACCTGTTCTTCCAGCCGGGTTTTTGTGACAAACAAGCGTTTTAGGGCCGGAAAATATCCCATGGCCCAACCCAGCAGAACAGCGGCCCCCGCCGCTGCGGGCACAAATACCCACAGGGAGTCGTGGAAAAATAAATCCGTAAAAATAAGCGCCAGCAGGCTGCCGATTAGGATGCCGCCGAGAATACCGGCTTCCGGGTAGCTTTCGCTGCGGGCCACCACCATGACGGCCACTTCGCCGGATGTTTTTTTTTCAACTTTGGCGGTCACATCGGCAATTTGGGCCATTTCATCCGGGGAAAAAAATGTTTCCGCTCTCATGACCTACCATCCTCCTGATGCGCCGCCGCCGCCGAAGCCGCCGCCACCGAAGCCGCCGAAACCCCCGCCCCCGGATGAACCGCCGAAGCCGCCGCCGCCAAAGAGACCGCCCCTTCGGCCGTGAAACATGCCGCTTAAAATTAAGGGCAGCACCAACCCCCCCAGTGCCCCGAGTAAAACGAGAAAGAGTAAAAGGAGTATCCCCAGCGCGGACCCGGCCCCGAGAAAAGCCAGCAGCGGCAGCAGGACAGCGCCCGAAATGGATCCCAAGGGTTTGGATACATTTCCCAGAAAGGCGACGATCAAAATGCCGATCAGAAAATAGGCGGCCAGGGGCGAACGATCCGGGCGCCGGCCACCGGGCCGCTCGGCTCCTCCTCCTTTAAATTCACCGTGCACGGCCTGGATGAGGGCCGCCACGGCCGCCTCAAAACCTTCGTCAAAACGTCCGGCTTTGAACCGGGGATTTATAACGCCGTCGATAATGCGCCCGGCCATCAGGTCCGTTAAAACCCCCTCCAGCCCGCGCCCCACTTCAATGCGCACCTTTCTTTCCTTCTGGACCACCAGTAGAAGAACGCCGTTGTCTTTGCCTTTCTGGCCGATTTTCCATTGTTCCACGGTTCGGATACTGAAATCCTCCAGGGCATCTCCTTCCAGGGAGCCGATGGTAAGAACAGCGATCTGGGTGGAGTCGCTGACGTCAAAGGATTGAAGGACACGCTCGATTTTTTGCCGGGCCCGGGCTGAAATCATGCCGGCGGTGTCGTTTACATAGCCTGTGTAACCGGGGATCTGGCGGGCCGAAGACACAGTCGCTCCGGCCCAGAAAAAAACCATGGCCGCCCCGGCCAGAAATAATATTTTATTGCAGGGTTTTTGGGTCTTATCCATCAAAAGTTAGAATTTGACTGAAGGCGCTTTGGCCGCACCGGCATCGGCCTGGAAAGGTTCGCGTCGCGGCAGCTTCAAAATGTATTTGTTGGTCAAATTGTTGGGAAAGGTGCGGATGGAAGTGTTATAGACCCGCACCGCTTCGTTATATCGCACGCGTGCCACGTTGATTCTGTTTTCCGTACCTTCCAGCTGGTGCTGCAGGTCGCGGAAATTTTGATTCGCTTTTAAATCCGGATACCGCTCCACCACCACCATAAGCCTGGAAAGCGCTGATCTCAAACCGGTCTGAGCCTCCTGAAAACGGCTAAAAGCCTCCGGGTTATTGATGATATCGCTGCCGACCTGCAGCTTGCCCACCTGGGCCCGGGCCTCGGTAACGGCGGTGAGTGTTTCCTTTTCGTGGGCGGCGTAGCCTTTGACCACCTCAACCAGGTTGGGAATCAGGTCGGCCCTTCGCTGATAGGCCGCCTCCACGTTGCCCCAGGCCGCGATAACATTTTCATCATTCTTCTGAATGGTGTTATACCCGCACCCGTTGAGCCCGGCGAATAAAACGGCGCTTAAAAATAAAACGGATAATTTTTTCATCAGGGTTGCTCCTTGAACGATTTACCGGCCGCAAGATCTGTAATCTTATGTGCAAACATGGACAAATAGTATTGGCTGCAATGGACTTTGTCAAGAGAATTGGGCAGAATTGGGCAGAGAATTGGGCAAGCCGCCTCCGCGTTCTTGACAAGTCCCCTCTTTTCAGGTAGATGCTTGGAATGTGAATTTCGGAATTGAAACGATACTTTTGCCAGATCAACACGCAAGCAGGAACCCATAATGATCATCGGGCTGGATGTCGGCGGCACCCATACGGATGTGGTGCTTCTGGGGGACAAAGGGCTTTTAAGGCAGGTAAAGGTTCTGACGGACCCGGCGGATCTTTTCAGCTCTGTTCTGCAAGGACTTGAAAAAATAACAGAAAACATTAATCCCGCACAGATTCGACGGGCGGTCCTGAGCACGACCATCACCACGAACGTCATTGTCCAGAAGCAATTCCCGAAAGTCGGGATGATTGTTTCGGGCGGACCTGGAATTGACCCCGAGCTGTTCCGCACGAATCCCTATTATTTTTCGGTCACCGGGTCCATCGACCACCGGGGCCGTGAAATTGCGCCGGTAGATCCGGATGAGATCAAAAGCCTGATTCCCGTTTTCAAGCAAGAGGACATCCAGCACGTGGGCGTGGTGGGCAAGTTTTCCATGCGCAATCCGTCCCATGAATTTAAAATTGAAAAAATATTAAAGGATTCCTTTGACAGAGTTTTTCTCGGCCACACGGTTTCCGGAAATTTTAATTTTCCCCGGCGCATCGAGACCACCTATTTGAATACCGTCATCTATCCGATCCACAAGAAATTCTACGCCGCCGTAAAAAAATCACTTGAAAAGAAAGGGCTGATGATCCCCATCCACATTTTAAAGGCCGATGGCGGCACCATGAGCTTTGAAGCTTCCATGGAGTCGCCGCATCAGACCCTGTTATCCGGGCCGGCGGCAAGTGTGATGGGAGCGATCGGGTTTGCACCGGAAGAAGACGAATGCCTGGTGCTGGATATCGGCGGGACCACTACCGATATGGCCATTCTCATCAACCGCGTACCCCTGTTAAACCCATTGGGTATAACCCTGGGCAACATCAAGACGCTGATTCGTGCCCTGGAAACACGCTCCATCGGAATCGGCGGGGACAGCGCCGTTCGGGTCGTGGACGGCGGACTTGACATCGGCCCCGAGCGCTGCGGGCCTGCCATGGCGTATGGGGGAAGCGTTCCGACGCCCACCGATGCCCTGTTTGCCATGGGGATGATCACGGACGGCGATACGGCGCGCGCGCGCGAGGGGATAAAGGTCATTGCCGCTCAATTGGGCCTGTCCCTTGAAGCGGCGGCGTTTGATATTTTTGACCTGACCTGCCGGACAATTCTGGATGAAGCCCAAGGCATGGTGAATTTTGTAAACAGCAAGCCGGTTTACACCATTCACGAATTCAAGGAAGGTTATCAGGTAAAACCGAAAAAGGTTCTGGTCCTGGGCGGTCCGGCCCCTTACTTTGTTGAACATCTTAAAAAGCTTTCCGGTTTTCAGGTGGATCTGGTTCCCAAATGGCAGGTGGCCAATGCCATCGGGGCCGCGCTGGCCCGGACCACCTGTGAAGTCATTTTATTCGCGGACACCGAGCAGGGCACGGTGCTGGCGCCGGGGGAAGGGTATTCGGGCACCGTTAACGGAAATTTTTTAAAAACCGATGCGGTCAAAAAAGCCTTTGAATTGCTTCGGAAAAAAGCTCTGCAACAAGGTGCGGACGCCGAAGACCTGGAAGTGGAGATCATCGAGGAGCAGCAGTTTAACATGATCCGGGGTTTTTCAACCACCGGCAGAAATATTCGCGTCAAGGTGCAAGTGAAACCGGGGCTGATTCACGGGTACGAATCCTGTATCGGCACCCTTTGACCCTGTGCGCTCTGAAGGAGACGAGGCGGGTAAATGTTACGTGCAAAATACAAGACCGGGCTTGTTTTTTTTCCGGCGTTCGACTGGGCGATCAGTCCGTCCCATCCGGAACGGGAAGAAAGGCTTCTTTACACCCAGGACCAGATTTTTGAAGAAGGGATTTTCGATATTGAGGGCATCAGGGAATTCAAACCGGAGCTTGCCACTCTGGAGGATGTCCGGCGGGTTCACTTCTGCGTTCCGGATGAACGCAAAGTCATGACGGAATCTCATTTTATCAGCGCCGGCGGCGCAAAAACGATCGGCAAGGCCGTGCTGGACATGCAGGTCGACAAAGGCTTTGCGCTGGTCCGGCCCCCGGGACATCATGCCATGCGCGTCGTACACGGCGCAAGGGGTTTCTGCAACGTCAACATTGAAGCCATCATGATAGAATATCTGCGGGATGCCTACAAGATCGAAAAGGTCGCAATCGTGGATACCGACTGCCATCACGGGGACGGCACGCAGGATATCTACTGGCATGACCCGGACACACTTTTTATTTCCATTCACCAGGATGGACGGACCCTTTATCCGGGAACCGGATTTTCAAATGACCTGGGCGGCCCGAATGCCGCGGGAACCACGGTAAATATTCCCCTGCCCCCCTACACATCCGAAGAAGGGTTCTTATACACCCTCAACCATGCGGTGATGCCCATTATTCAGGACTTTAAGCCGGATCTCATTATCAACTCCGCCGGACAGGACAATCATTTTTCAGATCCCATCACCAACATGAATTTTTCCGCCCAGGGATATGCCGCGCTCACTTCCATTTTAAACGCCGACATTGCCGTGCTCGAAGGCGGCTATGCCATCGAGGGGGCGCTGCCTTATGTTAATGTCGGGATCATTTTAGCCATGGCGGGACTGGACTACAGCCGGGTGATCGAGCCGACCTATGATGCGGATAAAATCCGGCAGAAACCCGAAGTCACCGAAAGGATCGGTTTAATCGTGGAACAGACCCAGGCGAACTGGCGGCAAAAAGATCAGATAAAGGAAAAGATGCAGGCCGGGAAAAAAATCGATGAACGGCTGCGCAAGATTTATTACGATACGGACAATCTGATGGAAACCCAGAAAGAAACGCTCCGGATCTGTCAGGATTGCGGCGGTGCGATACGGATCGATTCCGCTTCAGATCGTGGCGGGCACATCCTGGCCGTGCACCTTCCCAGAAATGCCTGCGAACCTTGCCGGGATACCGCGTATCAATGGTATGAAACCGCAGGCTCGGGCGCCTTTGACAATGTTTTTCTTCAGGATCGCAACACCGGGAGTTATCTGATCAAAAAAAGATGAATGAACGCCGGGTCCAGATTTTTGTTTGAAACGCCGCCGAATTCACCTTCCACTTCGTCGAAGAGCGCTTCAAGACTTGGACCGATCGCCTGAACGATTTCAAGCTGCTTCAAACCGGTTTCCCCGGAAAGCCACGCTAAAAAAGATTCCTTCATGGATACCTTGACCTGCCGGGCTCTATTTTGGGCGCCGTCTCTGGAAGGTTCAAAAATGCTGTTAAAAAAGCGGCGAAGATCCTTGACGGCAAGCGGAGCGAGTTTGCCCCCCAGGTTCAGGTGGCCTCTGGCCCACAGGGTGAGGGTCAGGTTTTTAAACGTGATAAATTTGCCGGATACGGCCTCAAGTTCCGAGGGTATCAAGGCAAACATACGGTCCAGGGCTGTGATTTGATCCAGGGCGCTTTGCGTCTCCTTGATGTCCGCCAGACAATTAAATTCCCTGTAAAGGGAACCTGACCGGTAATTGTCATAAAACAGCGGTTTTTTTAGCAGCAACCCCCCGAGAATCCCCGTCCAATTTTCATCCCAAAAACTCAAGGGGAGGTCTTTTTCTAAAAACCAGCATACCTCAAGCCATCGGTCAAGCTGCCATTTTAGTTCCACGGCCGCGCCGTAGCCGGTTCTAAAGATCTTGGACAGCGGGTATTTCCGGATAAATCCCGAGGCTTTAGGAATGCCTTGGACGTCGTCGGGCGGGCACCCGGTTAACCTTTCAAGCCCGATACTCAAGTAACCGCAGGCCTTTTTTACGATATCTCTTAAGGCCGCCTGACCTGTTATTTCCTTCTGGTCCGCCGAAATGATCTGATTGCACAGTCCGGCGAACTCTGTCTGCACCTGCTGCATCACATCGTCCGCACGGATCAAGGCGAGCGAATCCGTGAAGAGGGTTTTTTCCTTGAGCCCGTCCACGGGATAGAATGGCACCGGCATAAGGCCGCCGGGATCCTTGCCGGAAGCCATAACTTTTGCGGGTTCTTTTTTAAAATCCGCCGGCCGTAAAGGCCGGTAAACGGCCATGGCCTCGTGGAAGGGCAGAAAGCCTTTCTCGGCCAGACGGACGTTTCGCAGGCGAAAGGACTCTTCTTCACATTCGGCAGGGATAATGGTGGTAAATTCGAGCATCACCTGCTGGTATTTGACGTGGTCATAAGTGGAAAGCCGGGACAGAAAGTCAGACAGGAATTCCTCCCGGTCGGCTCGGGTGCCGCTGCCCGATTCCGGGCTGACGGGAACTTCCAGGAATCGCAGATAAAAGACGTCATCCTCGGTAAAATAATCCTCACCGAAATCGGAGGGGTCCTGGTCGTGCTCCCGGGTTTTGAGGTCCAGGGTTTTGAACAGAAAATATTCGACAAATTCAGTTTTGTCCTCGAAAAACCATTGAATGAACCGGGAAGGGTCCGCTTTGATCAGCAGGTTGAACCACCGGGTCGTCCGGTTCAAGTCGATGCTGTCCTTCTGCCATGCTTCCATGTCCAAAAAATATTCCCACTGGCTTTTCGAGGCCAGGGACAGCAGTTGAAGGCAATCTTCAGGTCCGATGTCTTTGATCAGCACATAAAGATCTTCTTCGGGAAAGGATCGGATTAAGGGGCCGGTCCGGTCCGATTCGAAAATGGCGTTCAGGGCTTTTTCCGGGGACAGTGAAAAGATTTGTTTTCTTTCCCGGTAAAAGGCTTCCATAAGGTTCGGGGTCCCGTGAGGGACAATGGGCTCGTTCATTCTGTTTGATGAAACTCCATTTTACGGTCAATAAGTGCGTTCTTTGTCCGGCGCCAATTTCAAGAGAAGCAGCATTCCGGGAATGGCGATCAGGGCGCAGGCAACAAAGAAACCCTGCCACCCTATATTTTTTACCATAAAGCCTGTGGGAGCCGAAGCAACCACCCGGGGAACCCCCATCAGACTGGAAAGCAGCGCATATTGCGTCGCCGTAAATTTTTTATTGGTGATACTGGCCATAAATGCGGCATAGGCGGCAGTGCCCATCCCGCTGCTCAGATTTTCAAATGCAATCACGGTGGATAATAATGCGATACTATAACCGATCCGTGCCAAAACAGCAAATCCCGCGGTCGAAACGGCTTGAAGAAATCCGAAAATCCAAAGACTTCGATAAATTCCCAGGCGCAGCATGAACACCCCGCCGGCTAAACTTCCAATCATTGTGGCCCAGAAGCCGAAAAGTTTGACCACGGCGCCGATTTCCGATTTTGAAAATCCGATTTCAAGGTAGAAAGGCGTTGTCAGGGCGCTGGCCATGGTGTCACCGATCTTGTAGCAAAGGATAAAACCCAGTATCCAGAGGGACCCCTTTCTGCTGAAGTATTCCACCAGGGGACTGAAAACGGCATCTTTTAATGATCCCGGTACGCCTTCGGGCGTTTCAGGCTCCGGCGTCAGAAGGGTGACGAGAATTGCGGGCAGCATACAGGCCGCCATGATCTGATAAACCAGGTAAAAGGGCAAGCGGTCGGCCAGGAGCAGGCCTCCGCCGGACGCCGCCAGCATGCCCACACGATAACCGCTTATATAGAGAGATGAGCCCAGACCCAGCTGTTCGTCCGAGAGATCTTCCCTGCGGTACGCGTCCACCACGATATCCTGGGAAGCGCTGAAAAAGGTGACCAGAAATGCGATGCCGGCCGTCATCCATGGATTATGAGGCGGACCGGCGCTTCCCAACCCTGAGATGGCAAACATCAGGCCCACTTGAGCGAGCAGCAGCCAACCTCTTCGACGCCCCAGAAAGGGAAGCGTGAAGCGATCCAGCAAAGGCGCCCACAAAAACTTGACGGTATAGGGAATTCCCACCAGCGTCATCATCCCGATGACGGTCAGATCCACCCCTTCTTCTTTCATCCAGGCCTGTAAAACGGTCAGGGTCAAAAGAAGCGGCAGACCGCAGGAAAATCCCATAAGCAGGGCCACCAGCATGGAACGGTTCCATATGAGTTTCAGTATGGAATTCTGGTTTTCCCGCGCCATACCCTACTCCAATTCGAGACCTCTGCCGTCAGGTTTATTCAAACATAGAAAACCTGGTCCTCAGGGCCAGGTCAGGGAAAGATGGCTCTGCCATGGCGTTTTATGTCTAAAATTACAAATTCCAAGCACCAAATTACAAACAAATCTCAAATTCCAATATTCAATGACCCAAACCTTCCAGGACGAGACATTGTTTGGATTTTCGAATTTGGGTCATTGGAAATTGTTTGGTATTTGTAATTTGATATTTGTAATTTCAATCATACAATGAACTTCCAACCAAGCAAATCCCCTCAGGGGAAACCAAAGCCTGGTCTTCAGGGCCAGGAGATTTACTTGCCCGGGCACTGGCTTTGTACCGCTTCATCAATCCGCTTGTTGCCGTAGGCTTTATCAAAGTATGCGGAGAATTCAGCAGCCAGTTTTTTCGCTCGCTGTTTAAATGCGTTTTTATCGGCCCAGGTATTTTCCGGGTTCAGAATCTCGGATGGCACTCCCGGACAGGAAAGGGGGACTTCCAGATGAAACAGGGGGTCCCGGTAACATTCGACGTTTTCAAGCCCACCGTCCAGTGCGGCGTTTAAAAGCGTCCGGGTCAGCGTGATGTCCATGCGCTGACCGATGCCGAACGACCCTCCGGTCCATCCTGTATTGAGCAGGTAAACGACACTGGCGTGCTTCTTCAGTTTTTGCCCGAGCAGATCGGCATACAGGTGCGGCAGACAGGGCATGAAAGGCTCGCCGAAAAATCTTGAGAAGGTGGACTGGGGGTCGATGATACCGGTTTCTGTTCCCGCAAGCTTGCTGGTGTAACCCATGAGAAACCAGAGCATGGCCTGTTCCGAAGTGAGCCGGGAGAGGGGAGGAAGGATGCCGTTGGCATCCGCAGTGAGAAATACGACGGCTTTCGGGTGGTTGCCCGTGGAAGAGGGTTTGATGTTGGTTAAAAATGTAAGGGGGTAAGAGGCGCGGCTGTTGGGCGTCAAACGGTCGTCAAACAAGTCGAAATTGCCTCCCGGATACATCATGGCATTTTCGACAATGGCCCCGTGTTTTAAATAATCGTTTTTATGAAAAACCGCCTTATAAATTTCAGGTTCCTTTTCCGGGTTTAGATCGATAAGCTTGGCGTAACAGCCGAATTCAAAGTTGGCGATACCGTGATCATTCCAGCCGTGTTCATCATCGCCCAGCAGCGCCCGGTCCGGATCGGCGGAAAGGGTTGTTTTTCCGGTGCCGGACAGGCCGAGGAACAAAGCCAGCTCGCCCCGGGGGTTTTCGTTGGCGCTGCAGTGTATGGGCAGGATGCCTTCCAGGGGCAGGTAGTAATTCATAACGGAAAAAAGGGTTTTTTTCACGCTGCCGCAATACTGGGAACCGAATACCAGTCCCAGGCGATTTGCAAAGTCCATGACAATGGCCATGTGGGAGGTTTTCCCATTGGGCAGTTTCCGGAGACGGCCCTCATAACGACGGGTATCGACCTGATCATAGGGCAGGGCAATCATGGTAAATCCTCTGTCGGCGAAAATGCTCGTGCCGATATCTTCAGGCACCGGGCGAAACATATTGTAATTAAAAAGTGCGACCAGGGCCCGGTCCGTCACGGTGCGGACCGGCAAAGCATAGGAAGCGTTCGCGCCGATGACGCGGTCGGTGACGAACAGTCTGTCTTTTTTCCCCAGCGCTTTCAGGGCATCTTCCCAGAGCATATCAAAGGTTTCGATATCCATGGGCAGGCAGTAGGGAGAATCCCAGTCAATATTTTTATCGGTGTCAGCTCTCCGTACGATGAATGTGTCCTTGGGAGACCTGCCGGTGGAGTCCGGGGTCGTCCATGTGGCCAGACAACCATTGGCAGCCACGAAAGCCTCTCTGCCTTCCACGACCCGGCGGATAAGATGTTCCCGTTCAGGGTTTTGATGTGCTTTTCCATGACTATCGAGTACCTTGTTGAGCGCTGCTTGATATTTCATGATAGTTCCTTTCCCGATTCATCGGTATTCACAAATCGTTGCACCCGATCAAAAGAGTCACAAAGTGCTTTAAGGGCTTTGCCTCTATGGCTTACCGTGCTTTTTTGGGCAAGGGTCATTTCGGCAAAAGTTTTTTGCATGGGTGGATAGTAAAAGACAGGGTCATAGCCAAATCCGTTTGATCCGGCGGGCTGTGCGGCAATTAAACCGTCACAGGTTCCCCGGAAGGTCAGCGTAAGGCCCCGGGGCATCGTGATGCAGACGGCGCAAACAAAGGTCGCTTTTCGATGGGGGCGGTCTCCCATTTCCTTGAGCAGCACTTTGCATCTTTGTTCATCCGTGGTGTCTTTTCCGGCGTATCTTGCCGACAACACACCGGGTGCACCATCAAGCGCTTCCACCATTAACCCGGAATCATCGGCCAGCGCCGGCAGACCCAGCATGCGGGCGGCAAAGCTTGCTTTTTTGCAGGCATTTTCTTCGAAGGTGTTCCCATCTTCCGTTACGGGCGGAATCGGCGCATAGTCGCCCAAGTCCTTTATCTGAACCGGAAAGCCGTCTAACAGCCTCCTGATCTCAAGGGTTTTTCCTTTGTTGCCCGTTGCAATCACCAGTGTAAATACATTCTTCACCGGACCCTCATAAGCAGTAGCGGTAATAACATGCAAATTACGAGAGATAGACTCCCAGATTAACGTGCGAGAATTTATAATTGAAAGCGGGATTTTTGTAAAGCTTTTTCGCCCGCAAGGGCCATAGAAATTACTTTACATCCCGGCTGACTCTATTGTATGGATTTTTATGTTCCAGGAACTATCCATTCGAAATTTTGCCATAATTGATGACTTGCATATTTCCTTTTCGGCGGGCCTGACCGTGTTCAGCGGGGAAACCGGCGCCGGAAAATCCATCATCATCAATGCGGTCAATCTCCTCCTGGGCAGCAAAGCATCCCCGAACCTCATTCGCAGCGGCTGTGAGACGGCCGAACTCGAAGCGTTATTCCGGATTACGTCGCAAGACAACATAACTGAATTATTAGAAGAGTATCATTTTGAACCTTCGGACGGCCTTCTGGTAAGGCGGGTGATTGCAAGGAATAACCGCCATAAAATATATATCAACGGGCATCTTGCCACCCTGCAGATGTTACATGCCGTCACGGAAAACCTGGCCAGTATTTCCGGACAGCATGCCCACCAGGGGCTTATAAAGGAAGGCCAGCATTTATTGCTGCTGGACCAGTTTGCCGATCTGATGCCCCTGCGGGAGGATGTCTGTCAATGCTTTCATGAAATGGCGCCTTTGATTCAGAAACTTAAACAGTTCAAGGGGACCCGGGATAGGCAGGCCGAACGGGTGGAGTTGCTCCAATTTCAGCAGAATGAGATTTTGCAGTCCGCCTTCCAGGTGGGAGAAGATGTCGCCTTGGAACGGGAAAGATTGCGACTCAAAAATGCAGAGGCGCTCGGCCAGGCTGTTGAGAGTTGTATCGAAAGCATATACACCTGCCCGGGGGCGGTGATCGAGCGTTTGGGGGAGGTAAGGAAAACCCTTGAGCGGGCAGCCCTAATGGATCCGGATCTGTCTGCCCATGTTGAAAATATTTCCAGCGTGGTCTACCAGGTGGAAGATATTTCCGAAGCCCTCAGAACCTATCGGGCCCATATCCAGGTGGATGAGAGACGTCTGGAGGAAGTGGAAACGCGCCTGAATATCCTGCACAAGCTCAAGCGTAAATATGACGGCAGCCTTGAAGCGGTGAAGCTGTATCTTGAAAAGATTACCTTGGAGCTTTCACAGATCGAAAACATCGGGGAAACCGTCACGCAGACAGCGGCCACCGTAGCCCGGCTGCAAAAAAAACTTGTGGAGTTATCTTCCCGGCTCTCCATCCAGAGAAAAGAAGCGGCCACGATGTTTGCGCAAAAAATGGAAAAGGAGCTCTCTGCTCTCAAAATGCCTCACACGAAGTTTCAAATCCTGGTCCAGGATATTGCCGCGGACTACCATACGGCACCCGAACTGGTGTCAGAAGGGCGGGCTATCCAGGAAACCGGTTACGACGGTGCTAACTTTTTAATCGCCCCAAATGTCGGCGAAGCCCTCAAACCCCTTGCGGATATTGCTTCCGGCGGGGAGCTTTCCAGGGTTATACTGGCTTTAAAAGCCATTCAGGTAAAGACGGATGCGGTTGGAACCGTGATTTTCGATGAAGTTGACGCCGGCATCGGAGGGGGTGTCGCAGAAATTGTCGGCAAGAAGCTTCATTCCCTTGCCCGGCATCATCAGGTCATCTGCATCACCCATTTGCCCCAGATCGCTAAATTCGGCGACCATCACCTGAAGATATCCAAGCAGGTTTCCGGAGGAAGGACCCAAACCGTTCTCCGTCTGCTGACCCCGGAAGAACGTGTCAGGGAAATCGCCAGAATGCTCGGGGGTGAAACCATAACGCCGGCGACGCTTGCCCATGCCTCTGAAATGCTTCAACCGGGGCAGGAAAGAAAATAATTCTGCCTTACCATATCCCCGGCCCGAAATAGGGTCTGTTGATGAACGGCCCTTTTTGGGCCGCGCTGCGCTGGAAATAACTTGCTTGACGTGGACCTGGTAAAAGATATATAAATTGCCAGGTTGTAATTGAACCGGTTTCCATGGCGGGGGATTGGGGTGCGATGAAGATTTTAATTTTCATTTTTACATTCAGTGCGCTCTTCGGCAGCGGGTTTGCCGCCGCGGAACGCTTAACGGTCAAAAGTCCGGTGGCCAATATCCGGTCAGGCCCGGGCACGGATTTTGACATTATCTGGCGAGTCGGAAAATATCATCCGGTCCTGGTGATTAAAAAATCCGGATCCTGGTGCTATTTCAGGGATTTTGAGAAGGATGAAGGATGGATTCATAATTCCCTGCTCGGCAGCCTGCCGGCAGTGATAACCAATGAGAAAGTTAACAACGTTCGGGCGGGGCCCGGCGAGACGTATAATATTTTGTTTACCGTTGAAAAAGGAGTTCCGTTTAAAGTTGTCCTGGAGAAAGGTGACTGGATTCAGGTGGAGCATGCTGACGGAGACAAAGGGTGGGTGCATAAATCGCTGATGTGGTAGAAATCTGATAGTAAGGGCCGTGGAAAAAATAAATTCCCCAATCTTGCTTGTCTTTTGGTTCGACTTCTGCGTTGCCCCGGCGGGTGAATACGAAGGGTATGAACACGCCGGGACGTCTTGAATTCGAACCAAAATTCAGCGCAATTTCTGTGGTTTTATTATTTTCCACGACCCTAAAAGACAGGTTGCAGGGGAGGAATCGATGGCCAAGAAACATAAGGTGTCCAGAAAAAAGCTTCTGAAAGAGCCTGATGAATTCATCACTTTTTCAGGCAAACTTTTTCGCTGGATTGTCCG
>JAUYIZ010000275.1 GCA_030688615.1 Desulfobacterales bacterium
GTCCACACCAATCACTTCCTGACCCAAATCGATAACGACCTCATGCTGTTCCCCAATTCGCTGGACCGGTACACGCGCGCGAAAGAATTGATGCGCCGGCTTGATAATCCATCTTTCCATTCGATAAAGGATATCTTAAAAGATCACGAAGACGGCGAGCACCCGATTTGCCGCAGGCGCTTCTCTCACTCCTTGCTGACCGACGATAACTCGATTACCGTGACCACCATCGTCATGGACCTGAAAAAACTCCAATTTCACATTACCCGGGGAAACCCTTTCGACAACCCTTTTACCGTTTTGTCTTTAAAGAGCTAGCCGAAAGAACCTTGTCCACCCGCCGGGCCAGCTCCTGCAGGTCCCAGCGAAACATGTAGCTGGTTTTCCGGGGCATGAAACCCAGTTGTTTATTGATCGCCTGCATGGGTTTATTTTCTTTTGCGGTAGTGGTCGTAATGTGCTCTGCATCCGGGAACTTGTGCCGGATATAGACGAGCATTTCGGCCTTGATGCGTTTGGCCAGCCCCTTTCCGCGGTCCCTGCCCGAAACCCCGGTGAAGTATTGATGAATCCGGTGGGGTTCCCGGGCGTTATACGTAATATCGGTCATGGCGCTGATCCGGCCGCCGGGCTCACGGCTTATCATCGTGTGCCACTCGGTGCCTCTTCTTTTACAATTGCGCTCCTCTATTCTTCGCGACTCCGGTGTGGTAATAAGCTCCGTTTCAATTTCACCGACCGGCCGCTGGTTGATGATTTCCGTAAAAAATCCACAAAACTGCTCGATATCAGATTCAGGACATTCCTGGAAAGACTCGATGGTTGTGTGGGGGAACCGTGCCCTTCCTTTCTCACACCACTGCTCAACAAGCTGCCAATCCACATCTGCCAGATAGGACCGGTGCTGAACTTCCTGATGGATCAACTCGCCTTTAAGATATTTGCAGAAACCGCGTCCCGGGGGATTTTCCGCATCTGCCCGGACGGTATCTTTTCCCATAGCGCCTGCTTTCCCGATCATATGCTTTACCAGACAGGTCGCGATTTTCATCCGCCGGCAGGCAGGGACGACCGAAATTTGAATCTGACAGACATGGCTGCTGCCCTCGTAATCCGGGGACAATTCCGTATCATAGGCTATGGAGGCCGCGGCAACGGCTCTTTCCTCCGGGTCCAATACCATCAGCCTTTTAACGGTATAAAGGGGATTGGGCTTTGAAAACAGCCGCCTGACCGCTTCCCGGTTGGGCAGGCGGCCTCTCGGGTTAACTTCACGGAAAACCGCATCTGAAACCGTGAAATAAGCCATCCATAAATTTTCAGAAGCGTTTTCAGGGGTAAACTCCACCAAGGAAAAGGATGCGCGGACTCCGGGAACATTCAACGCCTCTCTATCCGGCCGGTCCCTATGCAACGGATCAGAAGGCCGGAGATTTTCCGTCCAATTTTTCTGGTTGTTCATATCGACTCCTCCAAACGGTTGGACTCAAAAGCCCAGGCGCTCATCCGAACAGATACTGGGCCACGAGACCCGCCGCAAGGGGCGCCCAGAACATCAGCACCAGCCGGACGGCCGTGAAACGCAGCCCCAGAAAAGCAATTTCGTAAATAATCAGGCTGATCCCCAAAATGCCCCAGGATGTCAGCATGGTGACAGCAGGCCCGATTGCGGCGCCGGCACGGTAAACCGCCCCGATAATCGGAAAGGCATTGTAAGGCCCGCCCGGGATCAGCGCCCCGGCCGCCATGCTCACCAGGTATCCCTTGACCCCGGCCTTTTCTCCCAGCCAGTTTTGAATCAAATGGGGCGAGACCGTCACTTCCAGGAACCCGCTGACCAGAAAGGCCAGGAGCATGATGGGCAAAAGCCCCCGCATCATGCGGTAGCCGCCGGCCAGCGACTGCCAGGTGGCATCGCGGCCTTTTTTGTACAGGGAAATGATAAAAAAACAGCTGAAAAAGAGAACCAAGGGAACGATCGCAAGACTCATGGCCGGCCCTTTTCTTTCTTCCGTGTATCCGGGCCGTCCAGCCAGAACCGGACATCGTCGGCCGCCCGGGGGAAAAAAATATTGGCCAGCAAACCCATGATGATCGGAAACGGCAGGGTCCCGACAAACCGTCCGATGAAAACCGGCCATCCGGCAAGGGCCACTTCCATGGTGATGATCATGACGCTCCAGAGGTTTTTGGCTGCCACAAAAGCGATGATGGCGCCGATTTCGGCGCCGCTTCTCAGAAACGTCACGGCCAGGGGATAGAACATGTAAGGTCCTCCCGGCATAAAGGCCCCGGCCAGCCCCCCCAGCAGGATCCCTTTGACCCCGGCGTCCCGTCCCAGCCAGCGGCGGATGACTTCGGGATTGACCAGCCCCTGCACCAGGCCGGTAACGCCGAACGCCAGAAACGCCAGCGGCCCGACCCGGACAAAGGTCAGGCCGGAGTTTTTAAACCCGGCCATGATCAGAGATGAACCGCCCTGGTAGCCGGCCATAAAAATCAGCAGCGCGGCCATCAAGCCCATGAATATGAACGTATTCTTCATTTTAATTAATCCAATATTAATATCCGAGGGGGGGTACAGTTATTTATATTCGGAAAAGAACTTCCCCCAGTCGGTGTTGGCCGCAATCACCTCCATGACAGGTCGGCCCACAATGGGCCACCACAGATGATCGTGGTAGAGGTGGGAGCCGAATACAAAGAAGTATACCAGCGGCGTGCGGAAAAAAACCTTCTGAACCCGTTTCAGCGGGCCGAACCAGAAAAACCGCCCAAAGCGGCTGACGAAATTTTGCTGAACGTTGAAATGAAAGTTCATTTTGGAGATATCTTCTCCAATCACTTCAATTTCATCCATCCGGCCAACCCCGAGCCCGTCTTCATGGGCCATGCGGATATAGCCTATTTTCATGGGATCGAATCCCATGATCCTGGCCGCCACGGCATCGATGGCAACCGAGTCGGCGCCGGCTAAAATCAGATCTTTTTGGACCGGGATCATGGTGCGCGGGCCGGCCCCGTTGCCGCAGAGGGTTCCATCCATGACCGTAAAGATTCCGGGATGGATTTCCTTTTGAATCCGCAGCAGGTCCACGAGGGTTTCGTGGATGAGCGTATGGGTGTAGTGACGCCGGGTATTTAAAAGTCCGCCGAAGGCATTCTTCATGGACCCGGTGGTTGTGGTGTAGATGTGGCACTTCACGGTGGGAAGGTGGACGATATTTTTCCCCGGAAAGAAATCGGGGATCCGGATCCCTTCCGGATAGATCTTGTGTAAAGCCCGGGTGCGGCCTTTGGGACGATACAACTCCCAGCGCATGTCCCGGGGAAGAAAATTATATTTTTCCGGGACGCCGTGCCGGAAATAAACCGGCTTCAATTTGTTCAGCCGGCCCCCTTTGAAGGGGTCGGTCACCACCGTGTTGTTGTGAACGGCGGTAAGATCAGCGAAACCATTTTTCCTCAGCCCCAGGATGGTCCCTTCCAGCTGCCAGGGGGTGGTATTGGCCGAGAGAAAGGGGAAGTGCCAGGAAATATTGTCCTTTAAAATCGTTGCCGCACCCGGGTCCAGGGCCTTGTCCATCCCTGCCAGTTCCATGAGCCTGGCAATATCCGCCAAGACCGTCTTGGGTTTTGTTCGCAGAATCGATACAGTGGATCGTGTCATGTTTGATCACCTCGTTAGTGCCCATCCATAAATGGCTATTTTCCGCAATATC
>JAUYIZ010000279.1 GCA_030688615.1 Desulfobacterales bacterium
TTTCATCATATCCTATCCCGCTGCTTTCTGATTTCATCGACGGCGGAAATATGATCCCACCGTGCGGAGATCCTCCCACTTAAAGATTTCCAGGCGCTAATTTTCCCTACTTTGGCTTTGACCTGCTGCACCTTTTGCAAGATCATCTCTTTCTTGATTCCATTCAGTTCATGGAGCAGACTGTCCAATCTCTGTTCTATCGCAGTAGGCATGTCAAAAACTCCTTTTTATTTCTCGATAGATAACCTTTCTTTTTTCCTCAGTCCCTCATATACCCTTTCAGGCGTGATGGGCAGCTGCGTCACTCTTACCCCCGTGGCATCGTAAACGGCGTTGGCGATAGCGGGCGCCACCGGCACCACCGGCGGTTCACCGATCCCTTTGGCGCCATACGGTCCAAATTTACAGGGAATCTCGACGATTTCGACCTCGCTGACAGGCGCCATGGTAATGGTGGGCATCTTGTAATCCATGAAACTTTCGGTAAGGGTGCTGCCCTGTTTGATCTTGACCTCTTCGGTCATGGCAAAGCCCAGTCCGAAAACAACCCCGCCTTCAATCTGTTTTCTGACATTCTCCGGATCGATGGCAAAGCCCACTTCATGGGCGGCAAAATATTTCAAGACCCTGACCTGTCCTGTTTTCGGATCGACCGCCACCTGTGCGGCATGCATGCCGTAGGTTCCCGAATCGACATCTCCGGTATGGGCCGCCATTTCTTTCAGGAAGGCTTTCCTTTCCTGCTGCCCCACGCCGAGGATCGGGCCTTTGGCAGAAGAAAGCGACGCGGCGGCCAGCACATCCAGGCTGACGGATCTTGCGGGCATGGTTTTAACAAAAACCCTGCCGTCTTTCATGTCTAAAATTTCTTCCGGTGCATCCAGCTGTTGCGCGGCCAGCTCCAGCAGCTGTTTTTTTGCATCCTCGACGGCCAGCCTTACGGACGTGCCGACCCGGTACATGGTTTGGCTGCCTCCGGTTCCCTGTTCATAGGGCGCAATCCCCGTATCGGCCCCGACGACCGTGACCGCATCAAACGGGATGGAAAGGACTTCACTGACGATCTGGGCAAAGGCGCTGTACTGGCCGCCGCCGTTTTCGGTGGCGCCGGTGATGAGCAGCACCGTTCCATCCGCATTCATCTTCACCCAGGCGCTGGAATTCGGACCTTGCGGCATGATCGGGCGATTGGACCAGATGCCGCAGGCAACCCCCCAACCGGTATTTTCTTGCCTGGGCCCCTTTTCCTTTTTCAGATACCTCTGGGTGGCCAGGAGGACGGATTTCAGGCCGGCCGGGCGTAAAATGCCCTTGTTGCCGGGAATCCGGTCTCCATCCAGCGAGAGGTTTTTTAACCTGAGTTCCAACGGATCCATGTTCAACTTGCGGCTTATGGCATCCACGCAGGACTCGATGGCAAAGATGGGGCTGGGCGCCCGCGGCGCCCTCACGTGTCCTTTGGGGGGGTTATTGGTATAAACCAGATACGCCCGAAGATCCACATGGGCGATCCGATACGCCCCCATCAGGTTCAAGGCGCTTCCCTCGACTTTCCCGATCGTATCATTATAGGCCCCGGAGTCGAGCACCGTTTTGGCTTTAAGAACCGACAGCGTGCCGTCCCGGGTCGCTCCCAGGGTAAGCTCCATGACGGCCACCTCTCTCAAAGGCAGGCAGGTAAACTCTTCTTCCCGGGTCAGGACCAGTTTTACCGGACAGCCGGATTTGAGCGCCAGCAAAAGGCTGAGAGGTTCAATCGTGGCGGTCCCTTTTCCGCCGAAATCGCCGCCCAGCGTGGGGGCAATCACCCGCAGTCTGGAGATAGGAATTTTAAGCAGCCGGCTGGTATGCTCCCGCAAAAGAAACGGCGCCTTGGTGCTGCACCAGAGGGTGGCGTTTCCCGCTCCATCCACGAGGGCCACGGCCGCATGGGGTTCCATATAACCGGCATGCACGGTAGGGGTGTCGTATTTCTCCGTGTGGACCACGTCACAGGCGGCCAGCGCCTTCTCGACGTCTCCCTGGACCACGTGCACCTGGTCAACGATATTTCCCCTGGCATTGCGAACCGGGGGCCGGGGAGCAAAGGTCTCGTTATCCGGGTGCACCAGCAGGCTGTCCGGATGCATGGCTTCGAATGGATCGAACACGGCCGGCAGCGGCTCATATTCAACTTGGATCAATTCCAGCGCGTCCAAGGCGGTCTGGTCATCGACCGCCGCAACGGCCGCAACCGGTTCGCCTTTATACTTAACTTCCCCGAGGGCCAAAAGCGGGCGGTCCTGGATAAAGCGCCCCACCCTTTCGCCCGGCGTGTCCCTGGCGGTCACCACGGCTTTCACGCCGGCCAGGCGCTCGGCCGCAGCGGTGTCGATGTTGAGGATACGCGCGTGGCTGTGAGGGCTGTGGAGGATCTTGCCGTAAAGCATATTATCGAGCCGCAGATCTCCGGCATAAACGGCTTTGCCCGTCACCTTGTCATTGCCGTGCAGATCGGGAAAACTCTTCCCCAGATAAGTGTAAGTCGACATCGTGATCGTCTCCTGATAGTTCAGCGAGACCTTTGCAAAACCCCCTATTTTGCCCGATTTCTGTGTCAGGCTCAAATTTTAATCCTCAAAATACTCAATGTATTCTTCCGGTTAAAATTTTCGCCTTCCTTGAACTCAAACAAAATTTGACATTTTTCAAAGGTCTCTCAGCTCAATTCCGAGGCTGCCAGCACCGCCTGGACAATGCGCGTGTACCCGGTGCAGCGGCATAAATTGCCCACCAGCGCTTCGCGCACATCGGCTTCTGTGGGGTGACGGTTGACGTCGAGCAGCGCTTTGGCAGCCAATATGGCCCCGGGGGTGCAGTATCCGCATTGAAAGGCGCCGTGTTTGACAAAGGATTCCTGGAGGGGATGCAGCTTTCCGTTGCGCGCCAATCCCTCGATGGTGGTGATCTCTTTATCCCGCGCGTCAATTGCCAGCAACAGGCATGAACTGACGGGTTTTCCGTCCAAAAGAACGGTACAGGCACCGCAGTTGCCGGTTCCGCACCCTTTTTTGGTTCCGATCAGGCCCAATTTATCCCGCAGAACGTCTGTGAGAATCCAGGAGGGTTCGACGGCTATCTCATAACTGTTCCGGTTGATATTAAGATGGATTAAGGTCTTCATAGATATTCCCTTGTTCAGTGCTTCAAGGATAAGCGCGCCCGTTCGAGAGCCAGTTTCAGGGCCCTTTCCGTCAGAACGGCAATCATGTCTTTGCGGTATTGCGCGGAGGCGCGCATGTCGGATATGGGCTGAGCCTCCTCGACCGCCAGCCGTGCGGCTTCCAGAATAAGCTTCTCCGAAGGCGCGTTGCCCCGGATGATCTGTTCCGCGCGGTAGGCCCGGATCGGTTTTGGCGCCACGGCGCCCAGGGAGATAAAACACTGCCTGGCCTTGTTTCCGGAAGGTGTCAGGGTGATGAAAGCCGCCACATTGACAACAGCGATATCCATGGAACTGCGCATCCCGTGCTTAATGTACGCCTCGCCGGATCCGGCGGGAGCGGCCGGGATGGATATGTGCGACAGCAGTTCCCCTTTTTGCAGAATCGTTTTACCGGCACTTAGAAAAAAAGATTCCAGGTCTATGATCCGGGAGCCGTCAATTCCCGAAATGTGGGCTTTGGCCTGTCGAGCCAGCAATACGGGGGCGGTTTCAGCAGACGGGGCGGCATTGCACAGATTTCCCCCGATGGTGGCCAAATTCCGGATCTGGGGAGATCCAAGGGCGTGAGCAGCCTCGTACAGCGCAAAGCTTTTGGCCCTAACAACCGGCGAATGTTCAATGCTGCCGATGGTGGTTGCGGCGCCGATTTTCAGTGCGGCACCGGACCCGTTTGAAATCCGGTCGATGGGTAAAATCGGTTTGATGTTAATTAAAAACCGAGGGCGCACGGTTCGCAGTTTTAATTGTCTGAGAAGGTCGGTGCCCCCTGCAATAATCATGGCTTCTTTACCGTGCTGATGCAGCAGTGAGGATGCCTTTTTCAGCGTCTTTGGCTCCAGATATTCAAAACGAATCATGGAATGTTTCCCCCCCTTTCTTTAATTTCCCAGGTGTGATTAACCCCGGATTCCCCGGGTAAGCAGACCGGGGTCTGGGGCTGTGAAGTGATTCTTGATAGCAGGGCTTAAATTAGCAAAACTCAATGTGCCTGTCAAGGTAAAAGAAACTACATCAGGCCGCGTAAAACCACAAAATATAAGCTTATGAGAATCAGGGATACCGTATTAATAGCGGTCCTTGACCCTCAGCTTCACCTCAGGCTCCAGACTTTCCCAGGACGCATCCACCACCACATCAAGAACCGCAGGTTTGCCGGATGCAAAGGCGCGTTCCAGCGCGGGGATGATCTGCCCGGGTTCTACAACGCGCTCGCCAAAGGCACCGAAAGCCTGCGCCACCCGGGCCAGGTCCGGTATGTACAGCTCGCTGCCGGCAAAACGGGAGTCAAAATGTTCGATCTGTTTTCGGCGCACATTCCCGTAGATACCATTGTTCTCGACAATCACCACCACCGGAAGCTTGTTGTCCACCGCGGTGGCCAGTTCGTTTAACGTCATCATAAACGCCCCGTCGCCGATCACGGAAACAACCTGCCGGTCCGGGAAAGCGGCTTTGGCGCCCATGGCCATGCACCAGGCGCTGCCCATGCAGCTTAAATCTCCCGGTTCCAGGACCGGGCCGTAGGCTTTAAACCCGTAGTAAAACCACCCGTGGGTGGAGCCTGATTCAGCGGACAGGATGGCGTTGCGGTCAAGCGCCTGGTTTAAATCCCGCATGAGCCGAAGCCGGTTGATGGGAGTTGCATCGGATGTCGCGCCTTCGGCCAGCAGTCTTTCTTCCCAATTTTCCTTGGCCAGCACAAGGGTCTGCAGCCTGTCTTCCCGGCCCCTGCCCGGGCCCATTGCTTTCATTTTTTCATCCATCTCCCGGCAAACCGCTTTCAGGTCTCCCACGATGCCGGTGTGAATGGGGAAATTTCTGCCCAGCTCCAGTGGATCGATATCCACCTGAATGATTTTCGCCTTGTCCGGAATCACCCGGTTCGTATAGCTGGCCGTGGTCACCTGGTTAAACGTACACCCCAGGGCCAGGATCACATCCGCCTTTGCGACGGCTTCCATGGCGGCCGGATACCCGACCATGCCCACGACCCCGGCGGACCAGGGGTGGTCTTCGGCAACCAATCCTTTATGGCTGCAGGTGACGGGAACGCCTGCGGTTTCGGCCAGCTGCAGTATTTCCCTTTCAGCGCCGGACCACCGGACCCCCCCGCCCACCAGCATGGCCGGAGATTTGGCCGAAAAGAGAAGTTCACAGGCCCGGACAATGGTTGCGGGATCGCCCCTGGAAACCGCCTCGCTGCGATACTGTGACGGTGACCAGGTCAGGTCCCGGGCTTTTTCTTTCTGGATGTTACGCGGGACCCCAAGATATACCGGCCCCTTACGTCCACTTTGAGCGGTACGAAACGCCATGCGCATGAATTCGCCGATCTGCTCGACATTCTCGATGCGCTTGCTCATTTTTGTAATGGGTCGAAACAGGTTTTCCTGGTTGATTTCGTGGAAATTGGAAGGCCCCTTGCCATAATGCTGCGTGTGGATATCCCCGGAAATCGCAATCACCGGGGAGGACTCGTTATAGGCTCCGGCGATCCCCGTGACCATGTTGGTGATTCCGGGCCCGCAGGTTGCGGTGCAAATCCCCGTCCTGCCGGTGATCCGGGCATAGCCGTCCGCCATAAAAGCCGCGCCCTGTTCATGCTGGGCCCGAATATACCTGATTTCGGGTGTTCGATAAATCACATCCAGAAAGTCCAGTATGGCGCTGCCGATGACGCCGAACACAAATTCAACCCCTTCGGCTTTCAGGCAGTCGACGATGATTTCCGCTCCATTTTTTTCCCTGGCTTGATCCATAACTTACCCCTTCCTTCTTGATGGTTTCGAAAAAAGCTCCGTTATGCCGCTCTGCGGCGCTGTGATCGAAAGTAACGTTTCAGTCCATAGGCCGTCACGCCGGCGAAGGCCGGAGTCCAGAACGCGATAAATTCACTGGATGCCGGATCAAGTCCGGCATGACGATACAGCGTAGAATCCAAATTTTTCAGGGGGGGCAACCTTGACCCTCGACCCCTGGAATCATAGAACCATCTTTGTAACTAAAAAATACCCCGGGAGGTTGTCAATATAAAAATGTTGCGCGCCGCCGCCCCGCCTGCCGATACCGGAAGCATTTTTTCATTGACAATTATTTCTCCTGAACTATAGATTATGGTTCATTAAACGAAAACTTCATTTTATCCGGAAACGATCATGAAACTGGAAACCGCACCTTATGTCCCCGCGCCCAAACGGGCATCCGCCTTTCTGGAAGGGCTTCAAATGCTGACCGGCGTGGCGTTGATCCTGTTTTTATGGAGCCACCTGTTTTTTGTGGCCACCGTCAATATCGGACCGGAAGTCCTCAATGGCCTTGCCCGATTTTTCGAGGATATCTATATCGCTCAAATCGGCGGTCCCGCGATCGGGCTCATTTTTTTCCTTCACTTTATCCTGGCCGCCCGGAAGATACCCTTTCGCTATGAGCAGCAGCAGATACTCTGGCAGCACAGCCGCAGACTTCATCATACCGACACCTGGCTGTGGGTCATCCAGGCCTCCACCGCCATGATCATTTTAATCCTGGGTGCGATCCACTTGTGGACGACCCTGACGGACCTGCCCATTACCGCCGTTAAAGGCGCCCAGCGAATTCAAGGCGGGTACTGGCTCGTTTTTTTCCTGATCCTCCTGCCCGTGGTGGGAATTCACATGGGGATCGGCCTTTATCGCATCGCGGTCAAGTGGGGCCTGTTGAAGCGAACGTATCGGATCCCTTTCAAAAAGTTTGGCAACATCCTCGTCCTGTTTTACATCCTGATCGGATTGATGTCCATCATTCGATTTTTAACCTTGCCCGTTTAAGGAGAAATGCTGTTGGAAACGATTGTTGCGGACCTGTTATGCATCGGTGCCGGACTGGC
>JAUYIZ010000284.1 GCA_030688615.1 Desulfobacterales bacterium
GGGCCTCACAAATTTCTTTAACGTAGTAGTCCTGAGTGTTTATTCTCATAGTTTTATTTTTTTTTATATCTCAATCCAATTTAAGAAATAAATCTTTGACTTAAGTCAAATTTTCCCTTTTTTATTCTGCATCAGCCCGTATTTCAGCACTCCAAAGGGCCAAAGATGTGAAGGATCTGCGCTTGGCCCCCCAAAGATAGCTTGAAGATTTTCATGCGAATTTGACCTAAGTCAAGGACAATGTATTTGCGGTTGACGTATACTATGCAAAAAAATGAGGTTTAAGGTGAGTTACATTGTTTTATGATGCGTTCATTGACAAATCGAACCATAACTTTAGACAACAGGAGGTAAGAAAAATGGAAAGATTTGAAGGATGTCCGGGCTCGCAAGTGATGGATTTCTCACGTAAGGATGAGCAAAAAACTGGAGAGGCAATGGGGAAGATAGAATCGCAACTCCGCCAGTGGCCCATCCAAATGCATCTCATTTCTCCCACCGCGCCCTATTTTCAGGGTGCGGATGTGCTTCTGACCGCGGACTGTGTGGCTTACGCACTGGGGGATTTTCACCGTCAATTTTTAAAGGGAAAGTCCATAGCCATTGCCTGCCCAAAGTTGGATGAAGATCAGGATGTCTATCGGGAAAAGATAAAGGCCTGGTTTGAGGATGCCAAGATCAACACGCTGACGGTTCTGATTATGCAGGTCCCCTGCTGTATGGGATTATTGAGCTTGGCCCAGGAGGCCGCCCGGGCTTCTGAGAGAAAGGTTCCTGTAAAGTATTTAGTGGTGGGCCTCCAAGGGGAAATCTTGCGCGAGGAATGGGTATAAGTGGTTGGAACGAAAGGGAATTGACCGGTGGATAAAAATAGAAGAGAGGCGCGGATAAAATGAGTTTGGTGAAAACGATCGATCCAAGGGACTTGAGCACCATGAGAGGGAAGCATTGATCTTTCCAAGTATTGAGGATCTGAAAAAGGATGAGACCTTGCGGATTTGTGATGATCTATTTGCGTTTAATCCCCGGATGCACATAATGGGGTGAATCCACTTCTTTCAGCCGCATCCTGAATTCCTGGTCGGTGACGCTGCTTTTCCAGTGCCCGGTTATCCGGGCGGTGTAAACCAGCCCCACAAACACGATGACAAGGAGAGTGCCCAGCTTTGCCAGGGACCAAACCCTTTTCCCCATGCCTTTGGTTTTCATCTCAAGGGTTTTATTTACCGGACAGGCAAGGGTGCAGTCCATGCATCCATTGCACTCCGGGCTAAGAACACACTCCTTTTTGTCCACAGGAAGATGGTAGGGACAGGCCTTTGCGCAGCGCTCGCAGTCGATGCAGATTTGACTGTTACGTACGATGCGGGTGGGACCGACCAGGGCGAGCAACCCCATCAGGGCGCCGTAAGGGCAAAGATACCTGCACCAGAAATTGCGGATCGGAAGGGACAACAAGACCAAAATGGTCAGTACCACGGCTGTCGTCATGGACATCCGGGTAAAGAAGAAAAGCATCTTCACATCCGAAATCCTGTAGTAAGGACTCTGGAGAAAAGCGTGTATGGCCTCCGTTGGCATTTTAAGAATCACCCAGGCAAAAAATCCCAGAAGCAGGTATTTGAGACTGCGCAAGGGGATATCCAGCCAGAAAGGCACAATGAAATTGTCACCTAAAAATCTCCGGCCGAGTTTCCACAACCGTTCGGAAACGGTGCCCACCGGGCAGAACCACCCGCAAAAGGACTTTCTCAGCATCAAAGAGGCAAAGCCGGCATACCCCAGGATGACCATTGCCGCTGGGTGCACCGCATCCCAGATGCCTGTCAGAAGAAAGAGCTTCCAGCCCATGAGGGCGCCGATGGGAAGAAACCCCTCCACAGCGGGCGGTCTCATCACTCTGATCGGACCGTCGAGAAATGCCTGATGAACATAGATAAAAAACTGAATGCCGATACCGATGGTTACAGTGAAAACGACCCATTGTACCCAGTATCTTAACCGGGCGGACTCAGATGTGCGCTTTTCCCTTTTCTTCGTAAGTCTTTCGTCGGGTTTTTTCATGTTTGTTTTCTGTTTTGGAGCAAAGGGAATGGTTGTTTTTTCGTTCATTTACTTTTCCTTGCCGGGTGAATATAATCCCTGCGGGACAGGATGGATAGGATGGTACATCGAAATCAAGGGAAGATGCCTTGACTTAAGTCAAAAACGGGAAGCAATGCTTTGAAGGATTAACACATGCAACGTTCTTAACATAATATTGGATTTTATCATGAATTTATACTATTCTTTTTACCCAAAGGAGGTCCTAAATTAAATACACTGAAATGAAGGGCTATTACATCCAGCATGTACCGTTTGAGGGCATCGCCTATATCGGCCAGTGGGCCAGAAACAGGAATGCTTCCCTGAAGAAAGTCGCCCTGTATGAAAACCAACCGCTACCTTCCATAGATTCTTGCGATCTTCTTGTCGTGATGGGCGGTCCCATGGGAGTTGCTGATGAACAAACCCATCCCTGGTTGAAGGTAGAAAAACAGCTCATCCAACAGGCGATTGAATCAGATAAAACCGTTTTGGGGATTTGTTTGGGAGCGCAGCTCATCGCTTCAGTGCTAGGCGCGCGGGTATTTAAAAATGCCCACAAGGAAATCGGCTGGTTTTCACTCAATAAGGCATCCCGTGCCGATGATATGCCCATTGGAAAAGTACTTCCGGAAAGCTTCATGGCCTTTCACTGGCACGGCGACACATTCGATATACCTAAAAGCGCGGTCCCCCTGGCTGAAAGTGCGGCCTGCAGAAACCAGGGGTTTGTCTATGGGAGCCGGGTTGTCGCCTTGCAGTTTCATTTAGAGTCCTCCCTGTCCGGCATTGAGGCTTTAATCGACAATTGTGGCAGCGAACTGACATCCGCGCCCTTTATCCAGACCGTTGACTTGATCCGTCAGGGGTATCATCATATTGAAGCGTCGAACACCCTGATGGCCGGGTTGATGGACAAAATAACGGAGGAAGTCGTATGAAAATGGCATGGAAATGCTAAAAGTGTCAGGTGATTTTGATGAGTGCGCTTTAGAAAGAAGATGAGGTGATAGATGGAAGAGTACTGGAACAGAAGTATCAAAGAAGTCATCAATGAATTCCCTGAAGTGGGAAAGATTCTTGATGAATACGGGATTGGCTGTGCTCCGTGCAACGTGGGCACATGTCTCTTGAAGGATATCGTTGAAATACATGGGCTTGCCGTGGAGCAAGAGCAGGAGATGATGCGCAGGATTGCAAAGATCATATATCCGGACAAAGTGGTCAAGATGTCCCAGATCAGGAGAAAGACAAGGGCCGCGCCGAAAGAGATCAAATACTCCCCGCCATTGAAGGCGTTGGTCGATGAGCATGTTTTGATTAAAAGGTGGGCCGCACTAATACCGGAGGTGGTCAAGAACCTGGACCTGGAATCCGAGGAGGGCAGGCAGCTGATCCTTGATGGCGTGGATTTCATACGCTCGTATGCCGACAAATACCACCATGCGAAAGAAGAGGAGGTGCTCTTCAAATATTTTGACGAGAACTTGGATATCTTGAAGGTGATGCATGAAGACCACACGCAGGCAAGGGGTCATGTGAACGCTATTTTGGAAGCCTTTGAAGGAAACGACAAAGCCTCCGTTGCCGAACACCTGACCGCCTATGCAGAACTGCTCACGGAGCACATCAAAAAAGAGGACGAGATTTTATATCCTTGGATGGACAGAAACCTGTCCATGACGCAGATTGGAGGCTTGTATTCCAAATTCAAAGAAATAGAGGCATGTATTGGGGATTCATCCAAAAAGTATGAGGCCTTTATTACCGGTTTAGAGAAAAAATAAAAAGGAAACGGGTTTTCGGCCGTATCGGTCATCATATGGGCAGCGTCACTTTAAACAGAGACCCTTTCCCTCTCTTGTCGACAAGAACGACCGGGTGACCTACTACTCCGAAGGTCCGGAGCGGATTTTCCCCAGGAGCCCGGCGATCATTGGCCGGGCGGTTCGAAACTGCCATCCCCCGAAGAGCGTTCATCTGGTCAATCAGATCCTGGCCCAGTTCAAGCCCGGTTCCAGCTGGGTGGTTCCGGAGTCTCAGAAGTCAGCCCGGCAGTAGACGAACAGTATATCTGTCCGGATTGCGGTGCAAAACTGCTCTGGGTGAAACCGTTGCCGAAATCAACAAGAGTTCCGCCATGAACACTGCTGTATTCTCCAGATCACCCGTATTGTCGCTCAGGCCATTTTTACATGAGGCTGCCCAAGGCCCCTGCGCTCTTTTTTTCAGAAAGTTCCCGGACAACGTGTTGTTGGTGGCAGGTGACGTGACCCAAAGCGCAGATCTTCACCGGTTAGTGGATGCTGCGGTCACGCGCTTTGGCAAGGTAGATGTCGTGGTGCCGAATGCGGGCATTGCCAAAGTGGTCCAGTTTGCCGACTGCACCGAAGAGGTGATCCAGCATCAGTTCAGCGTCAACTTTATGGGAGCAACGCAGACGGTGCGCGCCTTTCTGCCGCACATCAATGAAGGCGGGGTGATCCTGTTCATCACCACCTTCTTGACTCAGGTTGGTCCCTGGTTTGTCCGTCTACAATGCCAGCAAGGCAGCGTTGAAGTCCCTGGCTCAGACCCTGGCTGTTGAGCTGGCCCCGCAGATCCGCGTCAATTCCATTG
>JAUYIZ010000248.1 GCA_030688615.1 Desulfobacterales bacterium
ATTGAAATTACAAATAGCAAATTACAAATACCAAACAATTTCCAATGACCCAAATCCAAAATCCAAACGATGTCCCGTCCTGGAAGGTTTGGGTCATTGAATATTGGAATTTGAGATTTATTTGTTATTTGGTGCTTGGAATTTGTAATTTCAGACCCAAAACGCCATGGCAGAGCCATCTTTCCCTAACCTGGCCCAAAGGACCAAGTTTTCAATACGGAATAAACATTGTCAGCCGGAACTTAAACAAAAAGAACAAACCTTGTCAATTATTTTCATAGGTTCTCCAGCAGATCGTACAGCAGCCGCACACCGAAACCGGTGGCGCCGGCGCCGCAATAGGCATTTTCCTTTTTCTGATATGACGGGCCGGCAATGTCAATATGGGCCCATTTGGTGTCCTGTATAAATTCGGACAGGAACAGGGCGCCGGTGATGGCGCCGCCCCAGCGGGAGCTGCTGACATTGCTGATATCGGCCATATCGCTTTTCAGCTGGTCTCTATAGTCTTCCGGTAGCGGCAGGCGCCAGCATCGCTCGAATGTTTTTTCTCCGGACCGGACAAGGGTTTGGGCCAGATTGTCATGGGGCGAAAAAACCCCTGCGATTTTTTCCCCCAGCGCCACGACACAGGCGCCGGTCAATGTGGCCATGTCGATGAGTGTCTCCGGTTGATACTTTTCGATGACATAGGACATGGCATCGATCAGAATGAGCCTTCCTTCCGCGTCCGTATTGCCGATTTCGACGGTTTTGCCGCAATAGCTCTTAACGATGTCCCCCGGCCGGGATGCGGCGCCCGACGGCATGTTTTCCACCAGGGGCATGGCGCCGATTACCCTGATGGCCGGTTTGAGCTTGGCAACCGTTAACAGCAGCGCGGCCACGGCCGCCGCACCGGACATGTCCGCCTTCATGCCTTCAAGTCCTGATGAGGACTTCAGATTGATACCGCCGGAGTCAAAGGTGATGCCTTTGCCCACAAAGGCGATGGTTTTTTTGGCGCCCCTGGGAGCATATTCCAGCAGTACCAGCCGGGGCCGGTTTTCGCTGCCGGCCGCCACTGCCAGCAGTGCGCCGAACTTTTTCTGTGCTAACTCCTTTTCATTGAGCACCGTGACCTTGAGGTCTTCGTTTTTTGCCAGGGCAACGATGGCCCTGGCAAACTGGTCGGGCTTCTTGTCGTTGGAAGGTGTATTTACCCAGTCCCGTGCCAGTATGGTCCCGTCGCAGAGGGTCTGAATCCGTCCGGGCAGCCGGTTCAATTCTTTCACCCTGGCGGGTTGCGCCAGCAGATGAATTTTTTTTAACGGCTTCAATTTTTTTTTATTTTTATACTTGTCGAAAATGTGATTTCCCAGAACCGCCCCTTCCATCAGGGATGCAAGCAGCGATGACGGCTCCATTTTCAATTTTGCAGCCGAAGGCGCGGCGATCCAGACATCCGACGTCCCCCAGTGGATACATTTTTTTACCCCTTTGCCTGCCAGGCGCCGCAGGGACTGGGCATCAACCTGGTCGGCCTTTCCCAGGCCCATAAAGACCACCCGCGCGGCTTTGATTTCAGGAAGGTGGTATAAAACGAGCTCGTCATCGGCCTCGCCCTTGAATTCCTGAATTTTTTTGGCTTCCTTGATAATGGCGGAGATGCTTTTCAGATCATGGATGTCTCTGTTTTCACAGACCGGCACGAGCAGGGTGCCGATGGTTTCTTTTTTTAAATCAGCAGCTATTAACTCCAGCATGGGTTACTTTTCCTTCATCGCACGGCCGATTTTTTGGCCGAATTCAAAACATGCTTTCATCCCTTCATTGTCCGGGACATACTGGATTTTGAGCCCGGCAGACAGGGGCTTGAATTTCATGGTTTCCATCATGGCCTGGATCAGGGGAACAGCCTCCCCGCTCCACCCGTAAGAGCCGAAGGCCGCGCCGATTTTATTTTTCGGTTTAAGCCCTTTCAGGTAGGTCAGAAAGTCGCCGATGGTTGGGAAAAAGCCGTTGTTTAAGGTGGGTGATCCAACGAGAATTGCCCCGGCATCCAGCACTTCGGTCATGATATCGCTTCGATGCCATTTTCTCAGGCGCATCGGTTTGATTTCAATATCCTCCGAATCCAGGCCGGCCCCGATCATCTCAGCCATTTTTCCTGTGCTTTCCCACATGCTGTCATAGATAATGACCGCCTTTTTTTGTGGAATCTGCCGGCTCCAGCGGACATAGGCGTCGAGAATTTTTTCAGGGTGCCGCCGCCAGATGATTCCGTGGTCCGGACAGATCATGTCCAGCTCCAGCTTGAGATTGGAAACAGTTTCCAATAGCTTGAGCACATGACTGGAATAAGGCAGCAGAATATTGGCAAAGTATTTTTGCGCGTGGGGCATGATCGCATCCCCTACCTGGTCATCGAAATTTTCCTGCCCGGCATAATGCTGGCCGAAGGCGTCACTTGAAAAGAGGATTTTATCCTCTTTGACGTAGGTGAACATGCTGTCGGGCCAGTGGAGCATGCGGGCTTCCAGAAAGGATAATGTCCTGCGGCCTAAACTTAACTCCTGACCATTCTCAACAGGTTGATAGTTATACTTATGGGGCCAATGGAGGGAAAGATTTTTTTTACCCATCTTAGAGCAATAAAGCGGTTTGTTTTCTCCTATTTCGTGCATGATCCGGGCAATCCCGCCGGAATGGTCCAGTTCCGTGTGATTGCTGATGACACAGTCGATCTGCCTCGGATCGATAATCCGGGTGATGTTATGGATCAGCTGGTCTGAAAATTCCTTTTTCACCGTGTCGATGAGCACTTTCTTTTCATCAAGGATCAAGTAAGCGTTGTAGCTGGTGCCCATATAGGTGGAGTAACCATGAAAATCCCTGATGTTCCAGTCCGTCACGCCAACGTCATAAATATCTTTTGCGATTTGTACCGGTTTCATACCTTTCCCTCAATCTGAAAACAAACGTACCTTTTAGGTAACCGTTCACGGTTACCGGTTCACAGTTCACAGTTTTTCCAATGAACAATGCAACGATTGAAGCATGTTGGATATTGACCTCAACTCTTCAATCAATTCTTTCGCATCTAATTTCGGTTTTTTTAACCGTGAACCGGTAACTGTAAACCGTGAACGGTTACCCTTTTATTCCTGTTCAAAATCGCTCTTGCCGGCGCCGCAGACCGGGCATTCCCAATCATCCGGCACATCTTCAAACTTTGTTCCCGGATCCACGTCGTTGTCCGGGTCGCCTTCGGCCGGATCGTAAACATAACCGCAAACAGTGCAAACATACTTTTCCATTTGATTGTATCCTCCTTTATTGGTTGATTTGACGGATGAGGTCTTGGACTCTCTTTTCAATTTCGTCCCGAACCGCACGCATGGTTTCAATCGGCCGGCCGGCCGGGTCGGGCAAATCCCAGTCTATTGTCCTGACGCCCGGTCCAAAGAAGCATTTTTCCCCGCAACCCATGGTGATGTGGATCTCGGGCGATTGGGCGCCACCGGCGCCTGTAACGGGTTGAGGTTTGCGAAATTTCATGTCAATGCCCTTTTCCGCCATAACC
>JAUYIZ010000293.1 GCA_030688615.1 Desulfobacterales bacterium
CTGGTAAACAGGCAGATTGCCCGTAAATATATTTATCTGCTTCCCAATACCTTTTCTTATCCTTCCACGTTAACACTGGCCCTGCTTCGAAGCGGGCGCAGCCTGAAGTACCTGCCTGTAACGGTCAAGGCAAGAAAAGGAAACAGCAAAATAAGGCCGGTGAGAGACGGTGTTCGTTTTTTTCTGATTATAATAAAAATTGCGACCCTCTTTTCCCCGCTGCGGGTTTTTTTGCCAATCAGTTTCCTTTGTTTTCTTGCCGGAATAATTTACTATGGGTACACTTTCGTGACGACGCATCGGTTTTCAAATATGTCCGCCCTGCTTTTTTCAACCGCTGTTATCATTTTTATGATGGGGCTTGTTTCGGAGCAGGTTTCTCAGATGCGCTATGACCGGATTGATGAATGAAACATTAATGATAAAATTCCTTGCGATCGCAGCGAAGCACGGCCGCACGGCAGAGTATCCCCCGCCGCTGGCGGCCGGGTTCTTCAAAAAATATTTTTTACATGCCTACCTGGCTTTTGCCGTAATGGCTGCTTTCCCGGGTTTTTCTTCCGCCTGGTTCGACGAGACGCACCTTGCCATCGCCAAGGCCGCCGGATACCCGAAATGGTATAATGCCGCGGGTGCGGATATCGCAAAAATCAAGGCCGGCGACGTTGAATCCCACAATCATCGGGTGAACAACCCTCCGGGAACCCTCATCACTCCTGAGATGATCATGGGTCAAATTAAAAAATACAACCAGATCAACCGGAAGGGGCAGCTTTACGGGGCCATTATTCAGTCCACCAGGGATTACATCCGGGTCAAAGCAAAGGGGAAATACGGTGAATATCATATGGCATATTGTGCCCATTATGTCGGGGATTTAACCATGCCCCTGCACAATATTGTAATGAATGACTTTAACAAAAAACACCATCTTACCATTGACGGAATCATCGATAACGGAATTTTAAACAATTATAAAAAGATCCAGATCTATTCAATTCGCATTCGTTCGGAGGCCGATCTGGTAAAAGAAGTTGCCCGGATTGCCAATCTGTCCATGAAGCTGGGTTACGAGCTGTCGGCCAAAGAAAGGTTGCTGACCCGGGCCGAAGCCTATCAGCAGGTGGGCCACAGCGCCTCCCTTCTCAAGGCGATCCTGGAATATGCCGGCAGGCAGGGAACAACCACGGAGGAAACACCATGACAGTGGAAAATGAAATCAAAGCCTATGGAATCAAACTGGGTGCGGATCAGGCAGGGATTGCCTCGGTAAAGGATGTCAACCTTATTGCTCCCGCAGGGTACCGGCCGGATGACATCCTTCTGGGGGCTAAAAGCGTCATATCCTATGTTGCCCGCTGGACGCCCCGGGGAGCCTGGCAAAGTCCCCATTATATGATGCACCACGTTAACCGCTCTTTCGGGGGCTCAGCGCGCATGAAGGTGAGCCTCGGGGTATCCCACTTTATCGAAAAGACTTACGGCTATTATGCCTTAGCCATGGAGGGGATGATGATGAGTCAAAAAGTCCCGGTTGAGCTTGCCGGGCTGGGGACCAGGTCCCTGGCCGGCGGCATTATTCTGAACCCGGAACTGGGCCCGTTGAATATCGCCACGGTGCTCACCACCATGCCCCTTGAAGCGGACCCTCCGCTGAGAGATCCGGTCTGTCCCCACCGGTCCTGTGTTACCATGTATGCCAAAAAGAAAACCACGCCTTGTCTGGATAAATGTCCCGAATGCCTTTCCGGAGAGCTTGAAAAGGGGAGCATCAAATGGATGCGGTTCAACCGGCACCTGTGCGCTACCCGGGCCCAGACGCTGTCCCCCTCAAGTTTTCAGAGGACCCTGCTGGAAATCATCAACGAACCGGACCCGGACAAAAGGAAAACCATGCTCCTGGGAGGTTTTTTCTCAAATATCATGCGTCAGATCGCCGGGGGAGTTTTCGTGGGCCAGTGCGGAGAGTGCCTCAGGGTGTGCCCGGTGGCCATCAAGGCGCGCACCCTGAAGCCCAAGTTGACAGGAATAAAACCAAAGCGAACATAAAAAGGACGAATATCATGGAAAAATACATCTCCCCGGAACTGTACGACCGCTATAAGCATCAGGTGCTTGAAATGAGCCTGGCCGTCCAGAATTATGTGGGCCTGCAGCATGTCAGGGAAACCAGCTGCCTGACGGATGCCGAAATTGCCGAAAAACTGGGGCTCCCCAGAGAACAGGTGACCGGAATCCGGATGATTGCCGAGATGGACCTGATGCCGGCCGACACCTGGATAAATTCCGACGCGGAAAAACGCAGAAAATGCCGGGACTCCTTCAGCAAAAGGTAAGGGCATTTTTTCCATCTTCCGCTTCAAAGGTTCAGGGCGCCAAAATTTTCCTGATAGCGGTTATTAAAGTCCTCCATGCGGAAGCGGTGCTCCTGGGTTCCCTGGCACTCCACGGAAAAACTGGCACTGACGGCGCCCATCTTGGCGGCCACTTCCAGGGGCCGGTTCAGGATCAGGCCTTTGATCAGACCGGCGCGGTAGGCGTCTCCGGCGCCGGTGGGGTCCAGAACGCGCAGGGCTTTTGCGGCCGGAATCTTTATTTCTTCTTGCGCTGTGCAGACCAGCGAACCGTTTTCTCCCAGGGTCACGATCAGGACGCCGGTCATTGAAAAAAAATCCTTTTTATCAAGACCCGTGTCATTTTCCATCATTTGCAGCTCATAATTGTTTACAATCAGCATCCGGGAGCCGGTTGTCATTTCAATCAGCTGCTCCCTGGACAGCATGGGGATCTGCTGGCCCGGGTCAAAAATATAGGGAATTTTTCCCTGTTTGTAGCTGCGGCTGCAGGTGAGCATGTCTTCGGCATTTCCGGGCGAAACAATGGCAAGGGTTTCATCCGGTGCATATCCGTCCGGTCGAAACCGGCAAGGGTGTTTCATGGCCCCCGGGTTAAACACGGTAATTTGATTTCCCCCCTGATCGGAAGTGATATAGCCCCCGGCGGTCAGTTCCTGCTCAATACGCCGGATGCCCTCCAGGGACAGACCGTTACGGGTCAGCCAGTGCTCATACCTGTCGAAATCGCTTCCCACCGCCGCCAGGATGACCGGTCGTTCCCCCAGCAACGCAAGGTTATAGGCGATATTTCCCGCGGTGCCCCCGAATTTTTCTGCCACACCATTCACCACAAAACAAACATTGAGCATATGGATTTTCTCCGGTAAAATGTGGTCGTTAAACTTTCCGGGAAACTCCATAATCCGGTCATATGCTAAGGAGCCTGATACCAGTATTTTCATTTTTAGTCCTTCCAGTGTTAGAGCAGTTCGCAGAATAACATTCCGTTAAGATGGCCCATATGAAGCCAGGATGATACCGAATGTTCAGGTGCGCCTGGGTGTAAATCGCAGTCGTTGGTGAAAGAGGTTTCAGGTGTCAGGTTTCAGCACCTCCGCCAGCGGAGCTGGATTCATCTCCATATGAAACGCGGTTTCTCAGACGAGGCTTAAGGTTACAACTCTTGCATATTGCGCCTGACACCTGAAACCTGACACCAAATAGCCGTGACATAAAAACGGACCGGAAACAGCCATGAAAATCTCAGCAACCAACAGTCTTGATT
>JAUYIZ010000309.1 GCA_030688615.1 Desulfobacterales bacterium
CCGTGAAGTTCGCGAAGTAGTCCATAGCCACCTGAATTATGTTGTTGCCGACACAAAAAAATGGGAACAATCTGCGACCTATTTCATTGACACCCATGCTGCTACGGCCGCCTTTGTAAAGAATTCAGGACTCGGCTTTGCCATCCCTTATTTTCACAATGGTCAATCGCATGATTATGTGCCGGATTTTATCATACGCCTAAAGACAGAATCCAATTTCAATGAATATTTAATTTTAGAAACAAAGGGGTTTGATCCACTTGAGGGAATAAAGATAGCCGCCGCCCAGCGATGGGTGAATGCGGTAAATGCAGATGGAAGCTACGGTCGTTGGCAGTATGCCATAGCACGAAAACCTGAACATGTAATGGAAGAAATTAATAGATACGGAAATGATCGAGGTAAAACAGAACCCCTATCTGGATCATATGATGGACAAAACAAAGTTTGAACGACCGGATATGCCATCAGGATCATAATTGTCTGATCAAACTTTATTCGTTACAGGTTGATTTGTTATAATACCCTCTATTGTTAAATATTTCCATCGAAACATCTTGAACAGCGAAAAGCATTTTTTCGCTGGCAGGAAGCGATGAGAAGGTGGACCTTATCGATCCCATGCGATTATTTCGGCCCACAAGTTTCAATCAATTCTTTCGCTTCCTTCTGCAATATTTGACGGAATAGATATGGACGAGCGCAGCAGAAGACCCCATATTTCTCCTCTAATGTCTATTTTTTTTAAACCGTGAACCGGTAACTGTAAACCGTGAACGGGTACCAAAAACATAACCATTAAAAATAGGAGGCGGAACATGAAAACATGGACATTATGGTTAAAGTTTTTTCTGATTTGTGCCCTTTCGATTGCTTTCGTTCCCGAGGCTTTTGCGAAGGACGATTGGAACACTGTTTTGGAAAAGGCACGCCAGGAGGGCTCGGTTGCGGTTTTCGGCGGCACCACAGTTAGCGAGTTAAAAAATTCCAGCAAGCTATTTAAAGAGAAGTTCGGCATCGATATCCTGATAACCACAGGCAGGAGTTCCAGCATTGTTCCGAAACTTAGGCAAGAGAGGAAGGTCGGCCTTTATCTTCAAGACGTGATGCTATCGGGACAGACCCACATGCTAGATCCGTTAAAACAGATGGGCGCCTTTGATCCCTTGAAACCGCTGTTGGTACTGCCGGAAGTCCTAAATCAGACATTGTGGTACGACGGGGAGTTCAATTGGGCCGACAAGGAGCAGCGCTATATTTTTAACTACGCCCTCTATCCGGTTCATCACATTGCCGTTAATACCGACATGGTAAACTCCGAGGAGATCCAATCCTACTACGACCTGTTGAATCCCAAGTGGAAAGATAAGATAGTGATCAATGATCCCACCACCGTTTCGGGTATGTCCGCTGGCAATTTTATAAACATGGCGTATCATAAAATGGTGGATCTTGATTTTTTTCGCAAGCTCGCCGCTCAAAAGAATGTTGTTACCAGAAACCAGGATCTTCAGGTAACCTGGGTGGCTAAGGGGAAGTATCCCATTGCCTTGTGGCCTAGCCTCGGGACCTTGTCCAGATTTACCAAAGCAGGAGCTCCCGTCAAGCCCTTATTACAAATCAAAGAAGGGACGCATGCCGGTTCTATGGGCAGTGCCTTGGGCGTCTTCAACAGGGCGCCCCACCCCAATGCCGCCAAAGTGTTCGTTAACTGGTTTCTCAGTCGAGAGGGACAGGACATCAGCCAAAGAGCCGTGAGGAAACAGACCCGCAGGATAGATGTGCCTCCAAAAGGACTCCAAGACTTCGAGATCAGGCTGCCGGGTGTGAAATATTTTCCCAAGGTGGATGAAAAGGAGGAATTTATCCTCACGGAGATGCGTAAATATAATAACCTTGCAAAAGAGATATTTGGTCACCTGATGTAGTGTAAAATAGATTGTGTAAATTTAAAACAGGTTGAAAAAAAAGGCGCTTTCCCTTTATTAGGGTTTTATCCCAAAAACCAAAAAGAAAGGAGAAGCGCCATGAAACTGAAGATTAGTGTACCGGAAGTTGTCAGTATTTTCAAGGAAATTAATGCGCAACCCGAAAAACTTTATGAGATGATAAGAGCCGATATAAAAGAGACCATTGGTCAATATCTTTCCGGTTTGATGGAGGCGGAACTTGCGCATTTTCCGGGTCGAAAGCCATATGAACGTTTAAATGGTTCGAGAAATTCCTGCTGCAGTACACAATTTATTTGATATAATGTGTATAGCAGTACGTATTTAAGAGGAGGTTTTATGAAACGTACGAATGTTGTACTTGATGACAAGCTGGTTGAGGATTGTATAAAAGCCACGGGGATTAAAACACAAAAGGCTTTAATTGATCAAGCGTTGCGAGAGTTGCTCCGGCATGAAAATCAGATCAAAATCCTTGATCTTAGAGGTAAGATACATTGGGATGGGAACTTGGATGAGTGGCGAATAGGGCGAATCACATGATGGTTCTCGTTGACACCACAGTATGGATCGATTTCTTTTCCGCACGTTCACTGCCCCATGTGAAGGTACTGGAAAAACTCATAATGGATCGAGAGGACCTGACTTCGGCAAACTTACAAAAAAACAGGTCGCAAAACTTAGAGACGCTTTGATTAGATATAATAAGGAATATTTCAAGCGGTATCCTTCGAGAGTTGATATGTGACTGGGGCTTTGGTAAAGATGGATGGTTGCGAAAAGTTATTGGTCTTCGAAAAATTAGTCGTTTTATCGAGGAGTTAGTCCGGCCTCATGTGACTAAAAAACATATTTATGCCGCCTATAAAGAGATGGCCGGTGATAAAATAAGAGAACCTGAAGCACTTGAATGGGCTGAAGCCACATCTGGAGATGTGAATAATGAAGAGAGGTGTGGTGTGGTGGGTTAATTTTGACCCTTCCGTTGGAGGTGAAATCCAGGAACCTGAGATCAGCCTGACCCGTCCAGCAGCGATTGCAACGCTTGGGCAGCTTTCAACGTTTCCCCTATGATCCGGGGCAGGACTTCATCAGCCATGGAAGCGGCAAACCCGACGATCCATATGGCCAGGGGAAGCCCCCGGTGATTTCCCAGACTGCAGGCAACCGCCCTTACCCCGGGCAGATACTCTTCATCGTCCAGGGCATAGCCCTGCCGGCGCACACGGGCCAATTCAGCGAAGTACTCCTTTTCATTGACAATCGACCGGGCAGTAAACTGGGTCAGGCCGTGCTCGCGGATCACCTCGGCGGCCTGGGAATCGCCGAGCTGAGCCAAAAAAACCTTGCCCACCGCCCCGGCAAGCAAAGGTATGGAAGTCCCCAGGGGGGAGGATATCTTGAAAGGTTTCATGGCCTCGGCTTTTGCGATAATAATGCCCTGTGACCGGCTCAGAACTCCCAAAAAAACCGTCTCTCCGATGGCATCGCGCAGTGCATCCAAAACCGGCCTGGCCTGTTCGCTGACCCTGAAGTAGTTCCAGTTCTTAAACGCTAGCTCCACGATGCCGGGGCCGAGGAAAAACTTTTTTCCTCTGGGGCTCTGGGCCAGGGCGCCGGTCTGAACCAGGGCTCGGATCAAACCGTGCGTGGTGCTTTTGCTGAAACTCAGTCGCTTTGCCAATTCGCTCAATCCGACTTCGCGGTGGGACTCTGCCACCACCTTCAGCAGCTGAAACGCCCTGTGCACCGCCGGGGCTTGATAGCCGGCCAGGGAAGCTCCATTTTCATTGATTTCGTTCAAAAACACAATCCTTTCGCCCTGACCGGCACGGCCGTTTACACCTTGGCTTGACAATAATTAAGAATGTTCCTAAATTAAGCGTAACGGTTTCGTAAAAAATATTAAGGAGCAGCCTGTGAGCATAAAATTAAATATTCACGTAACCCATCGCCGCTATACCGACGGTCTGGATGCGGTGCAGGTTCAGGGAGCCACGGTTGGCGACTGCATCAAGCACCTGATGACTCAATATCCGGCCATTGAAAAAGGCCTTTTTGACAGGAATGGAAAACTGCTGAAAAACATTGAAATATACGTTAACGATCAGAGTGCCTATCCGGATGAACTGGCCCGTCAGGTGAAAGACGGGGACGCAATCCATCTGACGCTCATGCTGGCCGGCGGATGACCCGCAGCAAGCTACGGGGTATCAGAATTCAGAATCCAGGAGTCAGAAGAAAACCAAAAGCATCAAGTTTTTCAGCATTTCTCCTGAATTCTGACTCCTGACTCCTGTATTCCTTCAAAGTTAACCCAGCAAACTGCGGGGAGTATAACCCAAAGAGATTAAACACCGCCTTGTTTTTTTGTTTTAGCAGGCGACCTATATGGCCAGAGAATCCTTTTGTGCCGCGGACAGCCTTCTGGCGGCCTCTCTCTTCCGGGCCGTGCTGATACGATCGGTATCAATAAAGTCAACGGCCTTGACGTCACAAAACCTCGCACACTGGGGGTCTCCGCCGCAAAGATCGCACTTGATCACTTTTTTTTCTATGGGGTTGAAATTTCTCGCGCCAAACGGACAAACCGTTATACATGCACGGCAGCCGATGCACAGGTCGTAGTTGATCACCACCCCCTCGTTGGCCTTCTGTGAGGTGGCCTTTACCGGACATACGCTGACGCACGGCGCATCCTCACACTGCTGGCAGGTCACCGGAACATACAAACCTTCCGCTTCCCATTTAACCACCTTGATCCGGCTGCGGGAAGGATTGGAAACCCCGTCATGGGACACGGTGCAAACCAGTTCGCACAGCCGGCAACCGGTGCATTTCTGATAGTCTATCTGCAGGACCTTATCCATTGATTTTCTCCTTTAATGCCGTTTACAACAGATGAGACGGTTCGCTTTCCAGGCCGAGCCGCTTCAGTGTTTTTTTGGTGGGAACGCCATTTTTGTCCCAACCGTGGTGCATATAGAACTCATCGATCATCGTTTCAAATTTGTCCCGGTCGATCTTGGCGCCGATGACATCCGGGGCCCCGCGGCGGCAGGGCTCGTCAAAATAGCGATGATTCAGGGTGTCGCCTTTTTTCAAATCATTTCTCGTCAGACCTTCCCGCAGGTTGAACAACCGCTCGAGGTTATTACATCTTTCGGTAATATCCCAAATATCCTTGGCCGTCATCTCCAGGCCGGTGTTCAGATAGAGGACCTTGGTCCAATCCTCGAAATTGGGCAGCGTCGCCCCGAGAAATGTCGTGTGGTATTTGCATATCCCGAGAGAATCCACGCCCATAAAGCAGTTCTCCTGCCAGAACACCTGCCATGCCTTGCCCACATATTCGGTGTGCTCGGAGCTTAACTGCCCATCATAGGGGACGGGGTTTCCGTAAATCCTGTGCAGGACATCCTCGGGCAAATGGTAAAGATCAATGGCCGGCCTGCTGCGAAGATGGTCCGATCCCCTCGAGGCGGTGGCAATATTCAGGGCCAGTCCCGGGGTTGCCCGTTCGTCCGAGTGAAGGTTGCTCATGCCCTTGACCTGAATCAGGTAATCAAACGAGTCCTGGCCGATTTTCTCGGAAGCCGGGATTCCCCCGTCGGCCAGTGTGTTTCCCAGCCACCCGTCGCGGAAACAGATGCGGCGAATCATTTCCAGCAGCGCTTCATCGTTGCCGAATTTAAGATCCAGCCCGTCGGTATCCTTAACCGTCAGAATCCCGAGCTCATAAAGCTCCATGGCCCAGGATATGATGCTCCCGATTTCCAGGTTATCCACACCGTACTGGTTGACCAGGTGGTTTCCTGCCAGAACGGTTTCGGCCTTGGTGCAGTCGGGTTCTGAGCCGAAGGCGCCCTGTGAGGTGTATTCCGGCCCCTCGTCATACTTTCCGGCAAAAGGGCCCGTAGGAATTTTATACTGGGCGCGGCAGTGCACCTGGCATCCGAAACAGCCCGTCATGTGATAGGGCCCGATGGTTTCCGTGGCAATCTCGTCCAGACGCTCCGGTTCGATGTCATCGGCATATTCGCACTGGTTGTACTGAAAATTTCGGGTCCTCACACCGCCCCACGAATTGGTGGCGCCCCAGATAAAAGCGGTCCCCAGGGTGCCCTGGGTCTGATTGACCTTGGCGCTGGTGATCTGATCGATAAAGCGCTTGTTGAATTCCAGGGCCTCCATGGGATGGGCAATTTTGATATCCATGGTGCCCCGGACGGCAATCGCCTTTAAGTTCTTGGAACCCATGACACATCCCATGCCGGTTCTGCCGCCGCTGTTTTTTATTCCGGTCATGACATTGGCGTACCTGACCAGGTTTTCGCCGGCCGGACCGATGACCATGCTCTTGATTTCGTCATCATCCAGTTCTTCCCGGATCGCCCATTGGGTTTCCGTGGTGCTTTTCCCCCACAGGCGGGCGGCATCCCGTATCTCTATCTTGCCGTTGTGAATCCAGATGTAAGAGGGTTTCTTGGCCTTTCCCTTAATGACCAGGTGATGAAAACCGGCCCAGGCCATTTCAGGGGCGAAAAAGCCTCCCATGTTGCAGCTGCCCAGAAGGTGGGTCAGGGGCGATTTGGCCATGACATGGGTTCTGGCGGTGGCCGAAGCGCAGGTGGCGGTCAAAATACCTCCGCTGACGATCAGCGGATTTTTGGGCCCCAGCGGGTCAACGCCCTTGGGAGCATGATTATACAACAAATATGCATCCAGTCCCCTGCCGCCTAAAAACTTCTTTCTCATCTCGAGCGGTATCGGTTGGACTTCGATCTTTCCGGTGGAAAGATCGATGTAGGCTATTTTTCTGCTTAGCGCCATTTTATTTTTCCTCCTTTGATGACTCCCGTTTTGCTGCCGCCTCCTGGGCGATCCTCCGGTTGACTTCCCAGACCGGCCCGCGGATCCGGGGGAAATCCGGCCGAACCCAGGCAACCCGGAATTGAAGGCCGCACACGGGGCAACTGGTCCGATCAGACCCCGCAGTGGCCGTCAATCTTCCCATGCAGGTGGGGTTGATGCATCTGAATTTGCCGTAGGTTCGGGTCTTGCGCAGGGCCTCGGCTTCGGACAGCTTATCTTTATCTATGGCCATAATCGTCTCCTTTCCATTTAGTAATAAGCTCGAAAATGTTTGGACATAAACGCAAGGATTTTTTGACAAGATTAACTGGATCGACAAGATATTTTAAAAAAAATCCCACAAATCCTGTTGATCCTGTCTAAATATTAATGACTTCATTAGTATCCCGTTTCCCGAAATGGGGAATTCGTAAAAACTCCTTCATTGTTCATTATTGAGAACGTTTTTTAGCCGGATGGTATCATACCTCCCAGTCCTGTCAAGTCAAAAAATTACCATATAGGCATTAAGATCCATATATTACAAAATATAAACCCTAATCCGCGCTGACAACAACAAATCGACGATACCTTATTCCGCCAATTTAGTTCACCACAGTGAACACATTCTATTTAACCTTGATCCACAGCAGCCTGGCCACGCTGGCGCCCGGATTCTTCCATTGAGAGGGCATTTCGGTGGTCAGATAGACCACATCCCCGGCCTGGACGGTATGCACGGCCTTGTCCAGCCGCAGCTGCAGCCGTCCCGACAACAGGTACCCCACCTCTTCTCCCTTGTGGAAAAAAAAATGGGACGGCAGGGTCTGCCCCGGCAAAATTTCGATCAGGTAGGGTTCGGCCTTCAAGTCCAACTCCAGCGGGGTCAGCAGCTTGGCCCGGATTTTTCCTTCAGGCATATCGGCAAACCGTATTTCGGTCGCCCCCGGGGCGGGGAACACTACCCTGTCGGCGATATCCCCGGCCCCCTGGAAAAGGGAGCTGACCTCAATGGACAAAACCTCAGCCATCTTAAACAGCGCCGGCAAAGAAGGATAAATCAAGTTGCTTTCCACCTGAGAAATCGTACTGGGTGTAACCCCGATAAGTTTAGCAAGTTCGGTCTGGGAAATGCCGCGCTTGTTGCGCAGATCCTTAATCCGCATCCCGATGTCGAACCGCCGGGAGGTTCGTTGTTCCGAATCAAAAGTGACGTGCAGATCCTTGGCCCAGAACCCATAGGGTTTATTAAAGGTTTCCGAGTCGCGCTTTTCAGCTTTCAGGATGGTAAGGGATGTCTTTCCCCTTTTGACGAACAATTCAATGGCCACCTGGGCAATCTGGTTGATCTGGGCTTTCAGGCGGGATGAATGTGCATCCCTTTCCATGATCCAGTAGGCCACCGTATTCAATTCGTATAGCCGGGGGCAGGAATGCATATAAAATTTAAGGAGCTGTTCTTCCCCCCCCCATAGTTCCTGCATGCCGGTAAGGCTCTCAAAGACGAAACGGACATCATTTCCCATGGTGGCGTGGACGCCGTAGAAGGCATCCATGACCTTGTCCACTTTACGGGGGTCATCCAGGGCAACCAAATTGCAGGGATATTCAGAAACCTTATCTTCGTAAAATTGTAAAAATACCGCCGAACTTTCACCTTTTCCATGGGTAAAGCAATCTAACACCGTCATTGCCCTGTAGGCTGCCAGGGGGCCGAGCTTTTCCAGCAGATTTTTTGGCGATCGATCAAAGCAGACATATATGATGGATTTGTTCTGGGCCTGGGATGCCTGGATAAAGTTCAGGCAGAAAACAGACGCCAGGCTCCCGGCATCATCATACCACACCACGTTGTCGCCGATGTACAGTCCTCCCAGCAGCCTGTCCAGATGGCTCACGCCGGAAGCGATTCTTATTCTTTCCATAGCATCACCCCCTTTAGCGGCCGCTCCAGGTGCCGTATCTTTCCCGGAGCACCCGGTGCAGGATCTTCCCGGTCGGGGTTCTGGGCATCTGGTCGTCTTTGATAAAATCAACGGACTTGGGTCTTTTGTACCCGGCGATCCTGCCTTGCGGGTACCGGAGTATTTCATCGGCCAGGGCCTCACTGGCCGGATAACCGTCATGCAGGACCACCACCGCTTTGATGGCCTCGCCCCATTTGTCATCGGGAACGCCGATTACGGCAACATCCTTAACCGCCCGGTGACCGTCCAGGGCGCCTTCCACCTCGGAAGGATAGACATTTTCACCGCCGGTGATAATCATGTTGGCCTTGCGATCCACCAATACATAATACCCGTCCTCATCCCGCAGCGCCATATCCCCCGCGCTGGACCATGGGCCATCGAAAGCCGCCCGGGTTTTTTCCGGTTCTTTCAAATATTCTTTAAACATCATGGGCGTCCGGTAAAAAACTTCACCCACCCGGCCATCGGGAACCTCCTGCCGGCGTTCATCCAGCAGGCGGATCCGGTCCGTTCCAAAAATTTCCCTTCCCACCGAGCCCAGCTTCTTGAACTGGTCCTCCGGCCTGAGCAGCGTAATCAACCCCCCTTCGGTGGTTCCGTAAGCTTCCCACAACTCGGCATTTTTGAAATAGCCCATGATGGCAAGCTTCAGATCTTTTCTTGCCGGCGCCGAAGAAATCAACAGCTGCCGGATGGAGGATACATCGATATTCTTTTTCACCTCCTCGGCCAAGGCCAGCATCATGATATAATGGGTGGGAACCAGGGACGTAAAAGTGATCTTGTATTTCTCCACCGTCTGCAACAGGTCCCGGGGATCAAAGCTGATCAAATTGTACACAAAGACAGGAGCGCTCACCAGGGTATAGGGAAACGAGTAAAAGACGGAATTGACATGACACATGGGCATCACCAGCATGACCTTATCCGTGGGACGCACACCCATGTTGATATTATTGAGCGCATACTGGGCACAATAGCTTTCATGGGTTCGCACCACCCCTTTGGGCCGGCCGGTTGTCCCGGAGGTGTACATGACCGTCCACGTGTCGGCGCCGTCCACCATCCCAGCCGGTTCTTCAGGGGATGAATCGCTCAGCCATTTCTCATAACCGATATAACCTTCCGGGACCGGGTTTGGCCCCAGATAGATGTAGGCGCCCGGGGGAATCGGAAGTTTTTCCTTAATCGAATCGATCAGCGCCACAAAGGGGTCTTCCACGATTAAGGCCTTGCAATCCGAGTGGGTGAGAACATATGCGATTTCCGGACCGGCCAGCCGGAACATCACCGGAACGATGATTTGCCCCGCCTTGGCACAGCCGGCGTAAATATCCATCCATTCACCCCGGTTATAGGCAATCACGGCGAATGATTCCCGGTGCCCCACCCCCAGATCTTTCAGGCCGTTTGCCACCCGGCATGCCCGTTCATTCCATTGCCTGAAGGTAAACTCCTGAAATTTATCCTGCCAGCCCGGCTTGTCCGGATAGTTGGCCGCATTCATGGCTAGTACGGCGCCCATGGGCAACCATCTGCTTTTCATCGTTTTGCCTCCTTATTCGCCCCTGTCCATGGCATAAATGGCAGCGCCCACGGCACCGGTAAGCTGAGGGTATGGGGGCACGAGCACCTTTCTGCCGATGGTTTCTTCAAACATCTGAATTAAAAATGGATTGTACGCCACAACCCCTCCGGACGCCAGCACATGTTCCCCGAGAGAATCCATTTCCATGACCCTTTTGATAACCGAAAAAAACAGGCCTTTTACAATATCCGGCACTTTTTTCCCGCTCCTGATTTTTTCTAATACTTCGGTCCCGGAAAAAACCGTGCAGAAACTTCCCAGCTCCACCATGTCTTGGGAAGCCCTGGCAAGGCTGTCCAGCTGATCGAGAGAAAGGTCCAGGCGCGCGGCCATTTCTTCTAAAAAGGCCCCGGTGCCGGCAGCACATTTCCGATTCATTTTAAAACTCAGGCGGAGGCCATCCTCATTTACCTTGATGATTTTATTGTCCTGTCCTCCGATATCAATGATGGTTATGGCCCTGGGGAAGTAATGATACGCCCCTTTTGCATGGCAGCTGATTTCGGTTTTGGTTTGCCGGGCAAAGGAAACATTTTTTCTTCCGTAGCCGGTCGCAACGGTGAAAGCAATCTCATTTTCAGACAGGCCCCCCATGGCCAGGGCAGACCGCAGGCACAGATCGGCGGCGGCCGTAAAATCCGTGCCTGATTTGATTTCCGCCCGCCCGGCCAAGGTTTTATGCGCATCAAGAATGGCCGCCTTGGTTCTGGAAGAGCCCACGTCAATTCCCACGAAAACCGGTCCCACTATTTAGGCTCCTTGGCCTTTACCAGGGCCCTGAGTGTTTGATTAAACGGCGTTTCGATTCCGGCCTGCCTGCCGTATTCAATGAATTTTCCGTTCATAAAATCGATTTCCGTTCTGCGCCGGTTTTCAAGATCCACAAGCATGGACGGTTTGTGGTTTCCCGCCTGCCGCATGTATCCCATGGCATAGGGGTAAAAATCCCACCCCAGAGAAATCTCGTTGACCCTGGCCACCTTGACGCATTCTTTCACCAGGGCGTCGATAATCTCAAAAACGATGGGATCGTTCATGGCCTGGGCCATCGTCATGCCGGTCACGGCGCACACCGGGTTCATGCAGGCGTTCATGATGGATTTACGCCACACCATGGAGACAATCTGTTCCGTATGGTGGGTGACCAGGCCGCACCCGGTGAGTATTTGCGCCACTCCCATGGCCGCAGCCCTGGACTCCGGGCTCAATTCCTGAATATAATGGGGCGCATGATGAAACGCCATGTGCGCATGGGCCGGCTTGACCAGAGTGCAGCCGTAATTCACCACCGCCCGCATCACCGGGTCTTTTCCCAAATTTTTTGCCAGCACCCATTCGGTGTCAATGCCGTTCTGCCAGCTGACAACGGCCATACCTTTTCGATAGAACCCTTCGATGGATGAGGCAATCAGCGGCAGGGCGTGGGCTTTGACAGTTAAAAAAATGACATCCGGAGAAAGTTTTGACAGGTCATCGACATTGGTCACCACCTGGTGTACGACGGCTTGAAGATTTTCAGCGCCCTCAATGACGATTCCGCGCTGTAAGGCCGGCTGAACCAGTTCCGGCAGGACATCGCAAAGAATGACCTTATGCCCGCCCTTAGCAAGAAATGCCGCCAGAATACACCCCACCGGTCCGGCGCCGATCACCGCAAACGACCGGGGGTTGAATTTCTTTGTTTCCGCCATTTTAGCCACCTTTATTATTTAATCAGACAGGATTAACTGGATTAACTGGATTTCAAGTCTTTTTAACATGATAATTTTTAATCCTGTTATCCTGTCAAAAATAAAATTGCTATACAACCCGGTTATCCGTTGCTGTCTAAAATTCCGAAAGCTTTGGAATCCAGCAAGCGGATATTGTTCTCCTGCAGTATCCTGATAGCCTTATCATTGTCGCTGAACCTGAAAATCATCACCGCCTTTCCGGGTGAAAAACCGACAAAGGCATAGGTGTAATTCACATTCACATGGCCGTCCATCAGGACCTTCAGCATATCGGCCAGACTTCCGGGTTTGTCGTCGATCTCAGCGGCCACCACATCATCGATCCGGGCCGGCATTTGCAATTTCATTAAAATACGTCGGGTCGTGGCAATATCCGAAACCAGCAGGCGCAGCTGCCCGAAAAGTCCGGTATCCACCAGGCTCAACGCCCTGAGATTGATACCGGCTTCACCCAGTGCCTGGGCCACCTCATACAAGCGCCCGGGCGCATTTTCGATAGAAATGCTGATCTGTTTTAATTTCATTTAACTCTCCTCTTTTGGATTGGCGATTGACGATTGACGATTGGCGATTGAATGAATTCTGTCAATTTTTAATAAGATAGAGCGAAGCGATTCAACAAATCAACAATCAACAATCGCAAATCAACAATCTCTAATCCTCTCCCTTCTGCTTTTTAACCGTAAACCGATAACTGTAAACCGGAAACGGTTTCTGCTTTTCCGGACCCCCTGACACCTGCCCCGTGATCCCAGACCCCTGGGGCTAAAATTCCAATTGCGCCAACCGCTCTTCAAACTGGGCATTCTTTTCGGATAAAATGTTGTGATAGGCCTCCAGGTCATCATACAGCCGGTTGATTTCTGACTGGCAATGATGAATGGACTTTGAAAGTTCCACGATCCTTTTACTGTCCTGCCGGGTTGAGGCCTCGATCATGGCCGCGTTCAGATCGCCGAGCTGTGTTTCAAGTTCGGCAATCTTATTTTCCGTCCGGTCCACCTGGCCATCGTAAGGCTTTAAAACCCTGGAACGTTCGGCAATAATTTCAGAGCGCCTGCGGCGCATTTCTTTTTTCGTCGGCTCTTTCTGAGACCGTTTTTCTGCGGCCTTGTTTGGTTCTGCTTTCAACGCAATATCTTCATCCCTCCATCCCCTTTTTTCCAGAAACCGCTGGTAGCTGCCTTCAAAAACGTCCACACTTTCCCGGTCAAATATAATGAGCCGCTGGGCCAGAGCATGTAAAAACATCTCGTCGTGGGTCACCATCACGACCGTGCCTTCAAAATTGTCAAGGGCCGCCAGCAACGCATCGCAGGATTCCATATCCAGATGATTCGTCGGCTCATCGAGGATCAGCAGGTTCACGGGTCTGGCGAGAATTTTCCCCAGTATCACCCGGCTTTTTTCGCCGCCGGACAGGACGTTGATTTTTTTTAACGCGTCGTCTCCCTCGAACAGCATGGCGCCGCAGATATTCCTGGCCTGCTGCCGGTCGATATCCGCATGTGCGTTCAGGACTTCCTCTTCCACCGTCCTGGAATCAACCAGCCGGCTGATGTGGGTCTGCTCAAAGAATCCAATGGAAACGCCCTGGCTGGATATCACTTTCCCGCCCTGTGGCGCCAGCGTGCCGGCCAAAAGCTTCAAAAGCGTGGTTTTGCCTTTGCCGTTGGGACCGACGACGCACACGCGTTCACCGGTGCCGATGGATAAATTCAAATGTCGGATCAAGGGGGCCTGTTGATCGTACGAGAAGGAAACATCCGATGCGCTCAGGGGAAACTTGCCGGCAAACGGTTGGCTGCGGAAGGAAAAATCAAGTGTTTTTATCTTCTCGAGCTTTTCGTTTTTTTCCATTTTCTGCAGGGTCTTGACCCTGGATTGAACCAGATTGGCCAGCCGGGCCTTGGCGCGAAAGCGGGAAATAAATTGGTCCAGCTCCTTCTGACGGCGTTCATCGTTAAGTCGTGTTTTTTCGTATATCTCTTCTTCCTGGGCAATCTGAGCATAGTACTTGCCGGTGGTTCCGGGAATTTTTCGAAGCTTGCCCCGATGAATGCCGATAATGTGCGTAGCGATCTTATCCATCAAACCCCGGTTGTGCGTTATGAGCATCAATTCACGGGGCCAGTTGATCAGAAACCGCTCGACCCACCGGATGGAAGTGATATCCAGGTAATTGGTCGGCTCATCCAGCAGCAGCAGATCGGGTTCGGACGCGATCACCTTGGCAAGATTGATGCGCACCTGAAACCCTCCGGAAAAAACCCCGGGATTTTTATGCAGATCCGCCTGGGAGAATCCAAGACCGGCCAGTATTTTTTCAACTTTCCAGGCGGCGTCCTGCTCGTTTTCCTGCAGCCCTTTCATTGCCTCTTGCAGCAGTGTTTCTTCAGTAAAAACGATATGCTGCTTGACGTAACCCATGCGATAGCCCTTGGGAATGGTAACAGCGCCGGAATCCGGAGACTCTTCCTGGGCGATCAGGCGAAAAAGCGTGGTCTTGCCGTACCCGTTGCGTCCCACCAGCCCGATGCGCTCGCGGGGGTTGAGTTTAAAGTTCACCCCCTCAAAAAGATTCTGGCCCCCATAGCCTTTTGTGAGATTCTCCATGCTGATCATATTCAAAAACTCACCGGAATTTTATTGTCTTGACACAAACTTTATACAAAATAGGCGCACGATTAGCAAGCCATTCCCTAAATTCAAAAGCATAAACGCGGCTACCTGTGGCTGAAGAGTGTCTGGAGCAGAAAAAAAATCTCAAAACAAAAGAAGCAGGCAATCGGGTCATGTTCACTCCTCTCAACTCCTGATCAGACCGGCTTCCTGAAAGCTGAAATAGCCCTTCCGGGTCACGATTACCTGGTCCAGAACGCGGATGCCGAGGATGCGCCCGGCTTCGGTCAACTGATCGTGGATGTGCCGGTCCGCCTCGCTAGGTTGCAGATCGCCGGACGGGTGGTTGTGAGCAAAGATCACGGCGGCGGCCCGGTCGGCGATCACGTCCGCAAATACTTCGCGGGGATGAACCGGGCTTTTATCAAGGAGCCCGATCGTAACCACCCTTTTTTCGATGACCTCGTTGACGCCGTTGAGTGAAATGCAGATGAAATACTCCTGCTGTTTTCCGGCAATGTCGGCCACCATCGGCAAGATATCCTGGGCGACGGTAATTTTTATTGTGTCCTTGAGTAGGTATCGCCGGGTAAGTTCAAAGGCCGAGATGATCTGGGCGGCCTTGGCGAGGCCTATGCCGGGGATGGCCTGCAAGTGATCGAGCGTCAAGCCGGACTTGTGCTCGCGGATCAAACCGGCTACTTGCCGGGCAATCGTGCGTACGTCGACGCCCGCCGTTCCCATGCCGAGAATCGCCGTGACGAGTTCTTCATCCGTAAGAGCGGAAGCGCCTCTTTCCCGCAACTTTTCGCGTGGGCGGCTGTGCTCCGGCATGTCTTTGATGGTTTTCATGTTTGATTGGCCTCATATCTATCCGGACAAAATGTCCGGATTCCTGTCCAGATAGCCCTTTCTGGTGCGTCGGAACGGGAAAATCCGGATATCAATTGGGACAATAGGCATTGAAGTTCATCCAATCTGTCGGGATTACTGTCGTGATTGACGCTTTCTGGGGTCCTTGATCCGGTATCGCGCCATTTTGGCGCGATTTTTGGCGCGATAGCCATGAAATACAGAACATAGCAGTGCTATCGTGCCATTTTAGCGCGATTTTTAGCGTCTTCCACAACGTCATCATACCCATGATCGTTCTGATGCTTGCACCGCTTGAAGCTCTCATAGCGCAATGATCTCATACTTGGTTGATCGTCCCGTACCTACACGGTGAAGAAGGCCCAGAGCTGCAAAACGTTTGAGATGGTTTAGTGCCGTTCTCTTCGGAATACCCAAAGCTGCCGCATAGACGATTGCCGTAACAGTCTCCTGTGTAGTCAACCACTGCCAGCCCTTCCGTTCTGCCTTGCTCAGCGATTCAAGTGTGTCCGGAGCCATTACTCTCTGTGCCGCCTCCGCCGAGCGGTACAATTTGAGCACAAGATAGGGGGCGTCCCAAGTATATCTTGGAAGCGGCAACCCAAGTTCCCGGGCCCGGTCCCGCAGCGACCCGATGCCCAGGCCCTGCTCCTCGGCCATTCCCATGCGCGCAAAGACGAAATGCAATTCGGGATTCCGACTCAACATGGGCGCGGTGAAGGACTGGAGCTGCTCCAGAGTGATCGGATGGGGTGGCTGGCCGGGACTCCGCACCGTGATCGTCTCTTCCGTCACTACGATCTGGCACTTGCCGCCTTTGATGTCGTAGTCACGGTGAATGAGGGCATTGACTACGGCTTCGCGCACCATCTCGAACGGCAAGGCCGGACGTTCTTCCCGGCGCATCTTGCTGCGGTCAAAGACATTTGGAAGCTTATCTCTGAGCCATTTCTCCAACAGGTCGGGAATCATGACCGCGGACTCGTCAAATTCCTTCCGCTCCTGCTCACCGTTCGGGTAGTGAATCGCACCGAGGAGTCCTGCTTGGCGCATGGCTCTGCGCGGCAAACAGGATGGAGCCATCCAGCTTATTGCCTCGGTTCTTCCGTTCCAAGAGCGTGAACTTGGCGCGATCCCCATGCCGCAACTCACCCCGACAGGCGGTTTCCACCGTGCCGTCCGGTTTCACCAGCACGGTCCCCACCTTCGGGCTGGCCTTGCCATCCTTTCGCGGTTCGGATACGGACTGCCGCATGACATCTATGGCCAGTTCCATCAGCTTGCGTGAATCGAACTTCGTCTTGAAAACCATGCCCCGATTCCTCTTTACGGTCTATTTCCGTCATGTGACGAAATTTCCATTGCCAAGGCATCAGAGAACTTTTCCGCATCATGTTCACGAACAAACACTTTTTCGCCTGGCATCTTGTTCAGAATATTTTCAGCCTTCACAAATGAGGTGCGGTGTTTCTCCAGCGATGGTGCGCCCAACAACAGGTGTAACTTGAACTTGTCGGGGGAATCACGAAGGGTCATGATACGGCCTAACCAGCGATTCGCCTTGTCCAAAATGCTTTCGGCTTCCATCAAGTCAAATGACATTGGTTCGTATACATGCCAGTTCTCATTTTTCCAGGCGTGCTCGAACTCATAATCATAATCTCTTGCAATGATCCGCTTTGGCTGCAATCGGCTGAGAACATGCCGTGTTTCAAGCTCTTTCTTGAACACGCGCCACACGTCACTATCTTCGCGACCCGTGCGCTGTGGTCGGACATCGTAACGCGCCACCATTCTCTCGAAGAGCTCTTCCAGTGTTCTTGCCGGATCCTCCGTCTGACCTCCGCCTACTTCCGACCATTGGAGAGAGCTGTCATCCGGCGGTAATATGCTTTTGGCTATCTGAAGAATGTTGGCAGGAACATCGAAAAGCGGCAACTCATTGCGCAATCTATTCCCGAGTTCCTCGAAGCGTGTCTCTATATAGCGCATGAGGCCCCGGAAGTAGTCACCGTCGATTTCACCAAACATCTTGCTTGCTCGGCCGTAACGTGTATTACACAAGCCGCCGACATACTTGGCTCCGGACGCATAAAGCGCCACGCCGACATTGATGAACTCCCCGGTTACCACATCGTGCATATACCGCAACACAACGAATGAGTAGGCTGTTTTCATATTAACACCTCCCTGATTTTCTTGAAAAGCTTCTTACTGTTATCTCTTGCCTGCTTGAGATACTCCCGAATCCGCTCCGCGACATCTCTACTGTCACTCCGCCAGTCTCGGGGTATGGCATCCATATACATTCCAAGCCGACGGTCGTCAATGGCCTCCAAAGCGCCCTGTATTCGTTCCATCGACACGTTATGACCCTTTAGTCCGTCATAAAAGACATGGTTTTTAGCAAACTCCATCCCCTTTCCTTCCCAAAGATATTCGTCTGGCACGAGAGCATATAAGAAGGAAAACGCCATTTCATGGTCGAAGATGACCAATTCATCGCCCTTGCGAAGCAGGTTCGGTTTGTCTTTGCGACGGTCGGGATTTTGGACCATAAGATCGAAGGCAAAAATCTCTGCAGCATCCTGCATCAAGGAGCCCGGAATACTCCTCTCCAGCGGCCAAGTCGCATAGCCTGGGCCGAGAAATTTGCTCCCGAAATTCGCCCCGACGCTGCTTCGAAAGCGTCCCGCAAGTGCCGGGTCGGAAACCCCCGCATGAAAATCCGCGTCAACTTCGACAAGAAAGGGTTGCGGCGCCGGCAAGTCCAAATCCCGGGCCAAGAGAGAGGCCATCAGCTCGCAGACCAGCCCTGTCGGCGTACATTCTTTTCCGGCGATCAATTTAACCACTGCTTCGATCATGTTTCCTTCATCATCCGAACAAAGCATCAGACAAGGGCACGTCCGTCCCGTGCGAAATTCCTTGATGAATGTAGCTGCCTTGATTGTCTTAACCATTGTCAACTCAGAATCATCAATACATTCTTGACCAAAAAAATACAAGACAGAAGGGTTATGTGCCTTTCGTACCTGCTGTAACTATGTCTTCGTCTCCCCATATTTCCACCAGCTTCGCCTGAATCTTCTTCTCGAACACCTCGATCAGCTTCCGGTTCGCTTCTACCAACGCCCGCTCCGTCTCCCACTCCGCCTCGGTTCGGCGCTGTTTTTTATGGAGTGCGGCGGCTTGCCGCCGCTTTAGTTCGGACTGCTGTGGCTCTTGCCACAGCTTTGACAAAGCGGGAGCAAGATCCCTTACTCCATGTCCGTACGATTCGGATCAAAAATCGTCCTTTACATTTAACCTGTCAATTCGGAAGCTTCTCAATTTTCTTATATAACCTGCATTAGCCGCCTCCATCAGCCATGAAGCGGAACAATATGGATACTGTTCTGGCAAAGGCACAATTCCATGATGAACGGGATTATAATTCACATATTTCAACCGGGCCAGGTAACTCTTTTCATACGTGAGGCACGTATCCCAGAATTGAAACCAAACCTGCCTTCCTGACGTCGCGTCTAAACGATTTATTTCACGGGCTGTTTTTGAATGTAGACGTCTGATCAGCACTCTTAATGCCTGGCCTTTATCTGGTGCAATCGCAATAAAGTGATAATGATTACTGAAGATTGCCCAACTCTGTAACATCCATCCCAGCGTTTTGGCTTCTCCAAATAATGTTTCTTGAAGTATCTTAAGCTTTTCATCTGATCCAAAGAAATGCTCTTTATGCAAGGTTCCGGATGTCACCATATAGGCGGCGCCGGGCACAAACACATGCAGGGGGCTATGATGCCAATTTGACATAGTATCTCCTGGAGTGCGGCGGCTTGCCGCCGCTTTAGTCTTGGAGTGCTGTGGCTTGCCACAGCTTTAATATAGGCTATCCGCCGCCTAAGCAAAGCGGGAGCAAGCTCCCGCACTCCAAATCATTCTTCCCAGACCTGTGTTCTCACTATTCGTCCCACGCTTCAGCTAGTTGGGTCGAGATCCTTAATATGGAGGCATCAAGCAACTTTTTTGCCTTCTCGATCTCTCCGAGCTCATCGACAACAAGTTTTTGAATACCATCCGAAGGAATTGGTACCTCGATGCTCAAGAACACTTCTTTCGGGATGTTGCGCCTCCGATTAGCTGTTCCCACCATTAGCTTTTTGTATGACTCAACAGCCGCCCGACACTTTATGAAGAGGTCAAAGAAGCGCATGTCGAATCCAGAGTAGTCAACATCCCACACCGTGTATGCCGGGCTTACTGCGCCATATTCATACTCCTGAGATACACTCAGAACTCCTTCGTCAATCGGAAACCCGATTACAAGTTGGCCCCTTTTCACCAATTTGTAAGCGCTTATGTCTTTGCTCGCGATGCGCTTCTTAAATTTCTCATCCTGCCTTACCAAGCCCCCCTTCATCGTCATTTAAAGAATTTCGACCTGACTCGCATTAAGATTCGGGACGTTACCGACTCTTGTCTTACTTTCCGTGAGGATCTTGCTCAATTTGACGGTCTTCGATTTCCGGTTGTTTCCGCCGTTCCCCCTCGTCGCATAGTGGTCGGCGAGCAGGATGCAGTCTTGAGAAGCTGTGATTATGTCCTTTGCCAATGACATAGAGATTGGCGCCGTGGTGCGAAGTGTGTCCGCTTGAAATTGGCGCAGAATATTGAGAGCTGTCGGCAAATCATTCGCTTCGATCGGGCGTCGCTGAGCGCCGAGGTCAAAGCCATCGCTCGCAATCTTGATAAACAGGATATCCTTCGAGCAACGGCCGAAAACCTTGTCAATAAAGAGTATGCTTGTTTTCGCCGTCGCGTATGGATTGAACACTCCTATGGGGAGCGAGACCACCGCGTAAAGTCCATTAGCGATCAACATTTTCCGCAAATTCCTGTATGCACCTGCGCTCTGGAAGATTATCCCTTCCGGCACGATGATGCCGGCCCGGCCGCCGGGATTGAGATGCTCGGCAATGTAGTCCACGAAAAGCACTTCGCTACGCTTGGCCTTGATCGAAAACCGGTTGTGCGGGCGAATGCCGCCTTTGGGCGACATGAACGGCGGATTGGCAAGGATGACGTCGCACCGCTCGTCCCACCGTTCCTCGCTGGTGAGCGTGTCGTACTCGTGAATGACCGGGTTCGGGAAGCCGTGCAGGTACAGATTCGCGCGGGACAGACGCACCATGTCCGGCGCGATGTCGTAGCCGCGGAAGTTGGTCATCAGCCGGGCGCGTTCATCCGGGGTCAATGGATTTTGGATTTTAGATTGCTGATTTTGGAGTGAAAAAGTTTTTGGATTGCTGATTTTCGGGTCTTTCAATCCGCAATCCTCAATGCGCGATCCACAATTCAAGATGTGCTTGAATGCCGAAACGAGAAAGCCCGCGGTGCCGCAGGCGGGATCGAGAACGGTTTCGTGCTTCTGCGGGTCCACCACGGCGACGATAAAGTCAATGATGTGGCGGGGCGTGCGGAACTGCCCGGCATCGCCCTGGGTGCCGAGAACGGACAGCAGGTATTCAAAGGCGTCGCCCAGACGTTCGCTGTGGTCATAGGAAAAGCCGTTGATTTCCTTCAAAAACAGGTTCAGCGTCTCAGGATCGCGGTAGGGCAGGAACACGCCCTTGAAGATGTCCCGGAAAAGCTGGGGGATATTTTTGTTTTCATTCATCTTCTCGATGCCTTCGGCATAGAGAAGCAGGCGCTCATGGCCGCCGAGCCGCTTGTCGAGCAGGTTGGCCCATCGGTACTTCTTGAAGTCGCCGGTGAAGAACGTTGCCTTGCCACCGAGTTCCTCGGACTGGCGGTCCATGTCGTCCATGAACTTGTAAATCAGGGCGATGGTGATCTGCTCCACCTGGGATTTAG
>JAUYIZ010000311.1 GCA_030688615.1 Desulfobacterales bacterium
GAGTATTTTGAGGATTGAAATTCGGAGCCCAACGCAGATATTGCGGAAAATAGCCATTTATGGATGGGCACTATCTAAAAATACTGGATGCCGGGTCAAGCCCGGCATGACAAAAAGGATGAAAACCGACTTTCTACCAAATCGTCAAACTTAAATCTTGATGGTTTCATAAAAAGCCCAGCTTCTGCGTTGCGCTGCATTTTTCCATGCCATCATTTTTTGCTCAGGCTCTTTTTCGCTTTCCGTAATCGATTCTGTCGGTTCTGCCTTGACACATCGGCCGCTATTTCTTATATTCTGAAAATTGCCCGCAGCAAGCTGCGGGAATGTGCTTCAAACGAGCAGCTGTCAAATAATCGCTCCGAGGTTTCAAATTGAACAAATACAACGTGCTGGGACACAGCATTCCCCGTCTTGACAGCCCTGCCAAGGCCCGGGGAACCGCCATGTACACCGGGGATCTGGAATTTCCCGGCATGCTCTGCGGCAAGATCCTCACCAGCTGGATGCCCCATGCCCGTATCCTGCATGTCGACACGGCCGAAGCCCGGCGGGTCCCCGGGGTAAAGGCGGTTATTACCGGCCGGGATACGCTGGGACGGGGGTGCGGGCCCATGCGGGCCCGGGAGAAATCCCTTGACTTTATACCCCTTGCCAAAGACAAGGTGCGATTCACCGGAGATGTCATTGCGGCCGTGGCGGCCAGGGACGAGGATGCCGCCGACGAAGCCCTGGGCAGGATAAAATTTGAATGGGAGGAGATTCAACCGCTTTTTACTCCCGAGGAGGCGATGAAACCGGGAGCTCCCCTGATCCATGAACAGATGCCGGGCAACATCAGCCGCAAGATCGTTTTGACTTACGGGGATGTGGCAGAAGGGTTCCGCCGGTCCCATCGCATCCGGGAGGACACCTTCACCACTTCATCGGTTTCTCACGTTCCCCTGGAACCGCATATCTGCATTGCCGCCTTTGAGAGTCCCGGAAGCTACACCCTCTGGACGGGCACCCAGGTTCCCTACCTGGTCAAGAGTGACCTGGCCCTGCTGCTGGGCGTTGCCGAATCCCAGGTGCGGGTAATCCTTCCCTTTGTGGGAGGCGGTTTCGGAAGTAAATCGGACGGAGCTTTTTCGCTGGACCTTTGCGCGGCCCTTCTGGCACGGGAAACCGGGCATCCAGTAAAAATCGTTTACAGCCGTGAAGATGAGTTCATCACCACCCGGCGGCGCCATCCCATGAAAATCCATCTCAAAACCGGGGTCAATCGACAGGGCGATATCATCGCCAGACAGGCCGGGGTACTGATGGACGGCGGGGCCTACAGCGGGTGGGGACAGGCCAGTGTGTATCTGGCAGGACTTTTTCTATGTCTGCCCTACCGGTATGGGGCCTATCATTACGAAGGCGTGCGTGCTTTCACCAACAACCCCGTCTCCAGTGCCATGCGGGGTCATACCGCCCCCCAGGTGCAGTTTGCCAGCGACGTGCAACTGGACATGCTGGCCGAGGATATCGGTATGGATCCGCTGGAAATCCGGATGCGCAATGCCCTGGAAAACGGTGAGGTGACCATCGCCGGGTTTAAAGTCCCTACCTGCGGCCTGAAAGAATGCTTAAAAGCGGTGGCGGACAAATCAGACTGGTACGCCCGGAGGGCCAATCTGCCGGGGGGGAAAGGCATCGGCATGGGATGCGCCGGTTTTCCATCCGGACATGGGGCCCGCCTGCGCCCGGATATTCCCGCCTATGCGACCGCAATCATCCGGGTCAACGAGGACGGCGGCCTTCACCTGCTTTGCGGCGCTGCGGATACCGGGCAGGGCTCGGACACCATACTGGTTCAGATCGCCGCCGAGGAACTGGGCGTCGCGTTCGAAGATATTCGCTATGTGCGTGCAGATACGGATATTACCCCGGCTGACCTGGGAAGCTATTCCAGCCGGGAAACCGTTTTTGCCGGCAATGCAGTCAAAAATGCAGCCGGGCAGGTGAAGGAAAAACTCCTCTCTTTCATCGCGGCCCAGTGGCAGGTGGACCGGGACGGGATGCAGATCCAGGGCGGCCAAATCAGCTGCCTTGAGGCCGACAAGTCCATGTCTTTTAAACAGGCGGCCCGCCTGTACCAGGAAGCTCACCATTTTACGCCCCTGGTGGCGGAAGGTTCCTATGATCCGCCGGACAAAGTCTACTATGCCAATTATTCTTTCGGCGTCCAGGTCGCCGAGGTGGAAGTCAACCAGGATACCGGCCAGGTCAAGGTGGTCAAGGTGGTCAGTTCCCATGACTGCGGCCAGATGGTCAATCCCATGTCCGTGGAAGGACAACTGGAAGGGTCCGTGCACATGGGCATCGGTTTTGCCTTGAGCGAAAATATGGTGCTGCACCAGGGGCAGGTTCTCAATCCTTCTCTGGCTGATTATGCCATCCTTTTACCGGCCGACATGCCTGCCGTGGAATGCGTCCATGGGGGCGCCGGTGATCCCGAGGGGCCTTTCGGGGCCAAGGAAAGTGGTGAAGGGACGGTCGGACCGACTGCTCCCGCCATCGTCAATGCCCTCTATCAGGCGACAAAAAAACGTTTCCGTGATTTACCCGTAACACCGGCCCAGGTGCTCAAAGGCGGTGAAAAAAAATGAGACTGCCCAGATTCGATTACGCCAGCCCCGCCAGCGCGGAAGAAGCCGTGAGGCTTCTATCCCAGGCGGGAGGCAAGGCCAAAATACTGTGCGGCGGAACCGACCTGCTGCCGGCCCTAAAAAGAGGAAGCAAGACGGCGGACCTGCTGGTCAACATCAAAGAGATCCCTGCGTTGCAAAAGATGGAAGAGACCGGCGACGGTCGGGTCGTCATCGGCGCTGCCGTGGGTCTTGGACGGCTCCAAAGCCTTTCCCGGCGGCAGGCGGTGGTCCAGGCCGCCTCCCGGGTGGCGGCGGCGGAACTTAACAACATGGGAACCATCGGCGGAAATATCCTGGTGGACAATCGCTGCTGGTATTGCAACCGTTCCCGGGATTGGTGGCGGGGAAAAGCGCCCTGTTTCAAGCGCGGCGGCAGCCGGTGCTACGTTTTTCCTTCCGGCCGCCAGTGCCGGGCGGCCGCCAGCTCCGACCTGGCCCCGGCTCTGGTTGCCGCAGGCGTAAAGGCTGAAATCGTTTCGCCTGCCGGCAGTCGCCTGCTCCCGTTGGAGGATCTCTATCAGGCGGACGGAACACGCCCCCACCGGCTGACCGGTGAGGAAGTGGTGACCTGTTTTCATTTCCCGCCGCTGCCCCGGGGCAGCGGTTCGTCTTTTAATAAAGTGGCCAAGCGGCAGACGCTCGACTTTGCCCTGGTCAATGCCGCCGCCAGAATACGGCTGGATGCGGATGGCACGACCTGCAAGGAGGCCTCGGCCACCGTTTCGGGAAGCGTGACGTTTCCCACGGTTCTCCCCCTTGACCCGTTGGTCGGCCAGAAAATAACACCTGCAGTGCTGCAAGAGGCGGCGGATGATGCGGTTAAGCATATCGGATTTATTACGCATGCCGCAGCCCTTGACGTTCCTGCGAATTACCGGCGCCGGGTGGCCGGAGTTTTATTGCGCCAATGCCTGGTGCAGGCATGGGAAAAAGCGGCAAGCGAGGTTGGATAGGTGAAGCAGGTCATAGAATTGAAGATCAACGGCGGAGGTTACGAAGTTGCTGCCGAGCCCCGCGACACCCTTTTAGAGATGCTGCGGCAGCTTGGATTCAAAGGGACCAAGGAGGCCTGCGGCATGGGGGAATGCGGCGCCTGCACGATCCTTATGGACGGGGTGCCGGTGCTGGCATGTCTGACCCTGGCGGTTGGGGCTCAGGGCAAGGAAATTACCACCATTGAAGGGTTGTCGGCAGGCCACCAGCTGCACCCGGTCCAGAAGGCGTTCGTGGAGCAGGGCGCCATCCAGTGCGGTTTTTGTACCCCGGGCATGATTTTAGCCGCCAAGGCCCTTCTGGATGACACCCCCGACCCTGGCGAGGAAGACATTAACCGGGCGCTTGGCGGGCATTTGTGCCGCTGCACCGGCTACGTAAAGATCAGAAAAGCAATACAAACAGCCGGCCGGATGATGCGCTCGGACTCCTGAAAACTTTGAAAAATGATTGATGAGGAGTTCCCTGCTCAGCCTGCAGGGAACTCCTCGGTCATCTTATCTGCCGATCAACGGTCCGAAGATTTCCTTGGCCAGGGCAAGCGATTTTGCCTGTTCCTCCGCCAGCCATTTCTCCATGCTGTTGGCGCCCACGAAGTATTTCTCTCCGGGCACCCTGCGGTTCTTCACATTCACGTCGTCAACGGGGATATCATTTCTGGAAGACATATATTTGGTGGCCTGCTGGGCGATGACCTGGCCCTCCTTGCCTAAAAACCAGTTCGTAAACACCTTGGCCGCGTTGGGATGGGGCGCCTTGGCGGCGATGCCCAGATTCCCGGCATCGTAACTTAAGTAGGTCCCTTCCTTGACGGTGACATACGCAAGGTGCGCGCCGGCATTCAACATTTCAGCGATGGGACGGCCTTCCACCGAAATGGCGATGGGATATTTTTCCCGGGCCAGCCATTCTCCCATCTGGCGCAGGTTCCTGGAAAGTGTGACCTCCTGGGTGGCCACCAGCTTACGGTAGTAGGCCTCGCTGGTAACATTATGCATCATGTTGGTGGCCACGCCGTTGAAACCGCTTCCGGGCACGCTGGGATCGCTCCAGACGATCTTGCCCTTGTACTGGGGTTTCAGAAGATCCTGCCAGGATGTTATTTCCCCCTCTTTTACAATGTCGTAGTTAATGGAAATATCCCGGTTGGGATAGGCGTAAAAATGGATTAAAGTGTGCTCATCATCCAGCCACGGCAGGCTGGTCATGGTGTACCAGAGCTTGGTGTTGGTGACTTCCGGCAGGATCAGTTGGCTGTCCAGAGGCGTTAAGACGCCTAACTGCTTGACGGCAAACATGGTGTTGCCGCCGGAAATGATCACATCGGCCAGATGGACCCCGGCGGTCTTTTCGGTGCGCAGCTTGCGGGATATGTCCGAGCCCCGGCCGGCTGTAACCTCCACCTCTATGCCGAACTTCTCTTTGAAAAGAGGCGCCAGTTTTCTAATTGCGGGCGACACCAGAGAGGCGTACACCGCGACCTTGCCTTCTTTTTTCCCGGCTTCCAGCACCTTCTGCCATTCGGCCTCGGACTGGGCATCGGCTTTTACGTAACCGATCAATGTAACGGCGACGGCGATCGCCAGGATTACCACCATAAAATATTTTCCGCCTGTCTTGTTCATGTGCTGATCCTCCTTGGGTAGATGCGTTGAGCCAACCGGTCTCAAAATCATCCCCGGTCTGACTTTTTTCTGAGTTTACCGCCCGGTTTTCCGGCGAAGCTGCCAATTTCCAGCCGGAAGCTGTTTTGAAGTTCAGCCATCCTATCATCGGTTGCCGTTTCGAATCAAGCTTTTTTTTATATCTATTTTTTTACCTTGACAAACCCTGCAGGGTTTGTCATTCTTTTTAGCATTTTAACCCGTTGGCTTTGACGCTTGATTTTGCCGCAGACATTAACCAAATTTTCACGCAACAAAAAGGGAGCTTAAATGAAACGGATCACCCCGCGTACTATAGGGATGGTGTTACTCATCGTCGTTGTGGGCCTTTTTACCGTGTATCCGCTCGGGATGATTTTTTACGGCAGCTTTCGCAGCGACGCCCCCGGAATGCCCGGTCATTTTACCATGGATGGTTATAAAGAGGGATTTACCGATCCCACCATCGGCAAGGCCCTGTGGAACACTTTTTCCCTGGCGACCGTCCGGACGGTTATCACCATGGCCCTGGCTGTTTTCTTCTGCTGGATTATCGTCCGCACCGACACCCCATTCCGGGGGGCCCTGGAGGTTCTGATGTGGATCAATTTCTTCATACCGAGCCTGCCCATGGCCATGGCCTGGGTCCTGCTGCTGGACCCCAGCTACGGCGTGCTGAACAAACTGCTGATGAAGCTGCCTTTCATCGACGGCCCCCTTTTCAACTGCTATTCTTTCTGGGGGATCGTGTGGGCTCACATACCTTTTTCCACTTCCGTGAGGGTATTGATGTTTGCGCCTGCCTTTCGCAACATGGATGCCGCCCTGGAGGAGTCCGCCAGGATGTCGGGCGCTTCCAATCTGACCACCCTGCTTCGGGTCACCTTTCCCATCCTCATGCCGGCCATCGTCGGGGCCACGCTGCTCGGTTACATCCGGTCCCTGGAATCCTTTGAAATCGAGCTGCTTCTGGGGATGCCGGCCAAATTCTTTGTTTTTTCCACCAAAGTTTATGACCTGCTGCGCTGGGACCCGCCCCTGTATCCTCCGGCCATGGCCTTGAGCAGTATATTTCTGGTTGTGATCGTCGGCCTGATTTTTTTCAACCGCTGGGTCATCCAGCGGCGCCAGTATACCACGGTGACGGGAAAGGGATACCGCACCACCCCCATACGGCTGGGCAAATGGAAATATGTCACCCTGGCTTTCGTGCTGGTGTATGCGGGCGTTTTCCTTATCCTGCCCGTCAGCTTTTTGATTGTCGGGACCTTTATGAAAATATCCGGCATGTTCGAATTGCCCGATCCCTACACCATGATTCACTGGGTGGAGGTCCTGGGCGATCCGGTCTTTTCAAGTTCTCTGGGAAACTCCCTGATATTATGCGTGGTCGCTGCGCTGGCGGGCATGACCATTTTTTCTTTTATCAGCTACATCAGCGTCCGCACCAAGCTTCCGGGCCGCGGTGTGCTGGATTTCATGTCCTGGCTGCCCTGGACTGTTCCGGGCCTCCTGCTGGCCGTGGGTTTGCTCTGGGTTTTCCTGGAAGGGATTCCCTACTTCAAATTCATGTACGGCACCATGTACATCCTCATAATCGCCATGATTATCAAGGAGCTGCCCATGGGCGTACGCGTAATGGACGGCACCATGGTGCAGATCAACAAGGAACTGGAGGAATCGGCCAGGATGTCCGGCGCAGGCTGGTTCTATACCTTCAGGCGCATTATGGCGCCGCTCTTGATACCCACGTACACCGCCACCGCGGTGATGATTTTCCTGGCGGCCATGAGAGATATTTCCATTGTGGTCCTGCTTTATTCTCCGAAGTCCAGGGTGTTGTCCATTCTCATGCTGGAACACTACATCGGAATGGCCCCGGAGAAAGGAATGGTGGTCGGTCTCATCATCACGGTCATCTGCATCGGAACTGCTATAACCGCCCGGGCTTTTGGCATGGGCTTAAGATCTGAAAACGGGTAAAGTTTGATAATGGCCCTTGGCACGGACATTTCAGCGGGACATTTTATCATTCATCGTTAAGGAGGGGGAATCGCATGATCAAGGTTGAACATTTAGGCAAAACTTTTCAAACATCTTCAGGAAGCGTCGTTGATGCGGTGCAAAATATTAGTTTTGAAGTGGCACAAGGAAGTTTTTATACCCTCCTGGGGCCCAGCGGATGCGGTAAAAGCACAACCCTGCGGTGTGTGGCCGGGCTGGAGGCGCCCGAATCCGGAGAAATTACGGTGGGGAATAAAACCGTTTTCTCCGATAAAAAACAGATATCGATTCCGCCTGACAAAAGAAATATCGGCATGGTTTTCCAATCCTACGCCATCTGGCCCCACATGACGGTCTTTGAGAACGTGGCCTTCCCGCTCAAGTTGATGAAAGAGCGTCTTTCTTCCAAAAAAATAAAGGAAAAAGTGCAGCATGCGCTTGACACGGTGCGCCTGGGCGATCTGGGAAGCAGGCAGGCCCCCCAGCTCAGCGGCGGCCAGCAGCAGAGACTTGCGCTGGCCAGGGCCCTGGTTCGCGAACCGGATATCATGCTCCTGGATGAGCCCCTGAGCAACCTGGACGCCAAATTAAGGGAAGCCATGAGGCTCGAGCTCAAAGCCCTGCTGGAAACCCTGAATATAACCACCCTGTATGTCACCCATGATCAGGTCGAAGCCCTGGCCATGTCCAGCCGAATCGCGGTCATGAGCCAGGGGAAGATAATCCAGGAAGCAGTCCCCGAGGAGATCTACGCCAAGCCGTCGTGCCGCTTTGTGGCGGACTTTATCGGGTCATCCAACTTTTTTGAGGGGGTAGTGGAAGAAACCGCAGATCCGGGCAGTTTCGCCAAAGTAAAAACCACCCACGGCCTTTTGCAGGCCTACCTGGCCGTTGCCGCCAAGGTCGGCGATAAAGTCACCCTGTGCATCCGGCCGGAGAACATCTCCATTGAAACCCGGAAACCATCCTCCGACCTGAACATGCTGACCGGCAAGGTTGACGTTGCGGTTTTCCTGGGAGAATTTAAAGACGTGACGATTGCCGTCGGCGAGGACTTGGTCCGGGCCAGACTTCACCCCCAGTCCCCGGTCGGCCGCGGCGACGATGTTTACCTGCATGTCCCGCCGGAGACCACGGTGGTCGTCGCCTGGTAAATATCCTGGCACTGAGGACCAGGCTTTAGTTATCCCCGGAGGGGATTTGCCTTGTTGGATGTTCATTGTATGATGGAAATCACAAATATCAAATTACAAATACCAAACAACACCCATGCCCGAAGCGGGCACAACGAAGTATGAAAATGGTATTTTCATATAAATCTCCAATGACCAAAATTCGAAAATCCAAATGATGTCTCGTCCTGGTAGGTTTGGGTCATTTAATATTGGAATTTGAGGTTTTTTTGTAATTTGGTGCTTGGAATTTGTAATTTCAGACCCA
>JAUYIZ010000314.1 GCA_030688615.1 Desulfobacterales bacterium
TCCAGGCAGTCCAAGATAGCTGCCGTGCCCAACCTGAAAGCCAGCCTGGGAGCAAGATCCCGCCCCACGGAATTCTGGCCTAAAATAATGATTTGGGGCCTGACCTGTTTCACTACCTGATCCATGGCGGCCACATGAGAATCTGTCTGGTAATCCGCCAGCAGGGGATGGTCAACCACGCAGATTTTATCGGCGCCGAAGGCAGCGGCAGTTCTCACCGACCCGCCCAGGCCGCTGCCCATGAACACAACGCTTAATTCTTCTCCCAAGTCATCGGCCAGTCTTCGCCCGCATCCCAGTAAAGCCAGGGTAATTTCCGACAGCTTTTCTCCGGCAAATTCGCCATAGACCAGAACACCTTTATATTCCGCCATTTTTTTACCTTTTCACAGCACCTTGGCTCCTCGGAGCTTCAGGGCCAAATTCACCCCGGACTCTTCGGCGCTGTCTCCTTCCACGATTTCACATCTTTCTTCTCGAACCGGTTTAAAAAGCCGGACCAGACGGGTCCGCCGACCCGCGGCGCCAACCTGGGAGGACGTCACACCGATATCGGCCGGTTTCCAGATGGTTGTTTCCTTATGTCTGGCCGACATGATCCCCTTGATGGTCGGATACCTGGGTTGGCCCAGTTCGCTGCTGACGGTCACCAGGGCAGGCAGCGGCACTTCCAGAACTTCATAGCCCGCATCGGTGACCCTTTCCACCCTGATTTTGCCGTCCAGGGCCGTGACATTTCTGGCGACCGTTACGCTGGGCAGATGGAGCAGCTCAGCAATACCCGAGCCCACCTGTCCGGCATCCCGGTCCGATGACTGCCGGCCGCAGAGGATAAGATCAAAGTCGCCTATTTTCCTTATGGCCATGGACAGGGCATATGCGCAGGACCAACTGTCGCTTCCGGCAAAGGCCTTATCCTCCAGCAGCACAAGTTCATCCGCCCCCATGGCCAGTGGTTTTTTAACCACGTCCCGGCGCAGATTGACCCCCAGGCTCAAAACGCTTATCTTGCAATCCAGGGCATCTTTGATCCTTAAGGCCGCCTCCAGGGCGCATTCATCAAATGAGCTGATTACCGGCGGCACGCCCTGGGGCAGCGCCATGGTATTGCTGGCCGGATCGATCCGGAAGCTGGTTATGCGCGCTTCCGGATCCAGCACCTGTTTGACACAAACGATGATATGCATCAGGGGGTTTCCTCCGTTCAGAACATCTGGTGTTCTTCATTCAGAATTGACCTTGCGATAACCATCCGCATGATTTCCATGGGGCCCCCGGCAACCCGCAACATCCTTGCGGTCAGATAGAACCGGTGCAGCTCGGTTTCCTTGGTCAGGCCCATCGCGCCGTGGATCTGCACGGCCTTGTCAATGACCCGGAAGGCCATCTCATCGGCATGCAGCTTGACCATGGCCGATTCCAGCCGCACATCTTCACCCCTGTCAGCCTTCCAGGCGCAGTGGTAAGCTATCCATCGCGTGCAGTGAAGATCCAGGGCCGAGTCGGCCAGCATCCATTGAATGGCCTGTCTATCTGCAAGCGGCTTTCCGAAAGTGACCCTGGACAGGGCATATTGGGTCGCCATCTGGAGACATCTACCCGCAGCTCCAAGCTGCCAGCCGCCATGATGAAGACGTCCGCGGACCATAAGATGCTTTTGAGCGACGATGAAACCTTCGCCCACTTCACCCACGACATTTTCAGCCGGGACAGGGCAATCATCCAGGTCCAGTTCGCAAAGGGTCCAGTCATCAGCGATGGTCTCGATGAGCCGGGATACCCTATACCCGGGTCTGTCCGGAGTTTGCCGATCCACCACGAAAAGCGTGATGCCATGATGGCCCTTGGATTTGTCCGTAACTGCCGGCAGCAACATGAAGTCGGCATTTTCAGCTTCACCGATAAACGTTTTGGTGCCGTTGAGTATCCAGTTCTGACCATCCCACCTGGCAGTCGTCTCCATGGCTGCCGGATCTGCCCCGGCATTGGGCTCGGTCTGGGAAAACACGCCCTGATATCTCTTTTCGCCCCGGATACAGGCTTTCAGATAGTTGTCCACCAGGTATTCATTGGCATCCAGCAGCACATGGGGCGCATCCCCGCCGAATTCAAACCACATGAACGTTTTTTTAAGCTCTTCGGTGATGAGCAGATATTCCAGGAGCCCCAAGCCGGCGCCGCCGACCTCCTGCGGCAGCCACAGGGCCCATAATCCTATTGTTTTAGCCTCCTGCTGCAGCGCCAGAAATTTATCCTCGCCTAAAATCTCATGACGCGTGCGCAGCTGCCGTTCCTTCCTTTTTTCAAGGAGATATTCTTTTTCCATGGGAATCAATTTTTCAGTGACAAATCTTTTCACCATGTCCCGGAGCATCTTCTGCTCATCCGTCAGTTCAAAATCCATAGTTTAACTTCCTATTCCTATATCGTTGGCAGTTCTCCCTGTAGAACAGATCTGGCGATGACCATTCGCATGATTTCCATGGGCCCCCCGGCAACCCGCAACATCCTTGCCGTCAGATAGAACCGGTGGAGGTCGGTTTCTTTGGTCAAGCCCAGCGCGCCATGAATTTGCACGGCCCTGTCGATTACCCGAAAAGCCATCTCATCGGCATGGAGCTTGACCATGGCGGACTCCAATCGCACATCCTCGCCCTTGTCGGCCTTCCAGGCGCAGTGGTAAGCTATCCAGCGCGTGCAGTGAAGATCAACGGCCGAGTCGGCCAGCATCCATTGTATGGCCTGTCTTTCTGCCAGCGGTTTTCCGAAAGTAACCCGGGACTTGGCATGCTGTGCGGCCATTTGCAGACATCTTCCGGCGGCCCCCAGTTGCCAGCCGCCATGATGGAGCCGGCCGTAAACCACGAGAAATTTCTGGGCGACGATAAAGCCTTCCCCCACTTCTCCCACGACATTCTCCGGCGGAACCGGGCAGTCGTCCAGGGACAATTCACAGAGTGTCCAGTCATCGGCGATGGTTTCGATGTGCCGGGACACTTTATACCCGGGGCAGTCTGCCGTTTGCCGATCCACCACAAAAAGTGTGATGCCATGGACCCCCTTTGATTTATCCGTAACCGCCGGGAACAGCATGAAATCGACATCTTCGGCTTCCCCGACAAAAATTTTCGTGCCGGAAAGTATCCAGTTTTTTCCGTCCCACTTTGCGGTCGTTTCCATGGCAGCCGGGTCGGCGCCGGCATTGGGCTCTGTCTGGGCGAAAACAGGCTGATATTTTTTTTCACCCCGGACGCAGGGCAGCACATAACTTTCGAGAAGGTGCTTGCCGCGGTTTAAGAGGACATGGGGCGCATCCCCGCCGAATTCAAACCACATGAATGTTTTTTTCAGCTCTTCGGTGACGATAAGATACTCCATGTATCCCAAACCGGCCCCGCCGTATTCCTCGGGCAGCCACAGGGCCCATAGCCCTATTTTTTTTGCCTCCTGCTGCAGCCGGTTGAACCTTTCCGCACCCAGGATTTGAGGCCGGGTCCGCAAGCGACGATCCACCTTTTTCTCGAGTAAGTATTCTTTCTCAAGAGGGATTAATTTTTCATTGACAAATCTCCTCACGACACCCCGGAGCATTTTTTGCTCGTCTGTCAGCTCGAAATCCATATGGTTACTCCCTGAAATTTAATGTATGCACCTGTCAGGATTGAAGATCCCTGCGGCAGGCACCGGGAAAAATCATGCTTATTTTAACTTCAAACTATCTCAAAAAGCAGAATACATGTCAAGACGGAAATGCCATTGTTAGTATTTATGTAACCGTTCACGGTTATCGGTTCACAGTTCACAGTTTTTCAATGAACTATGTACGGAATAGATATGGACGAGCGCAGCATCTGATCTTTCATTCCATAATCATGGCATTCTCTTAATAATTTATAAAGGCGCATTGATAACCTGCAAGATTTTTTCCAAACTTCTAAGTCTTCAAAAGAAGACCCCATATTTCTCCTCTAATGTCTATTTTTTTTAAAACCGTGAACCGGTAACTGTAAACCGTGAACGGTTACGTATTTATCAACCCACGGGCCACGATCTGCCTGCCGCCGCCTCCCCTGCCCTGCGTCACTGCGCCGGCAACAGCCGGGCCATCCACCCGCAAGGGCTTTTTCCGGCCGTCAGGGTTGCTTTTTTTTATCGAAAAGTCTATCAAAGGATATTGGGAAAGGATCAGCATGAACACGGTTTTTTCAACGCTAAAAAAAACTGCTCAATTTGGGGCAAATAGGCGCCCGAACAGATGAAGACTTCGTATACAACATGTCGTAAAATTCAGCGACGTCCCTGAAGTTCTCCTGGAACTGAAAAAGGAAATTGAAGCGCCTTACTATTCCTGACGGCCTTTTTTGGGGAAGTATAGACTTTCAGATAATGTTTTTAATCGCCGGAATATCACCAAAATTAAAAACGATTGATCCCGCCCGTCGGATCTGCGTAAAATGCGGACTGGCGCAAGCCTATCTTAAGCGTGCAGACCACTATCTCAGTCTGTTTTTCATCCCGGTCATACGAGTCAAAAAAGGCGCCCCGGTCATCATTTGTGAACGGTGCAGTCATATGGAATCTGGAAATGTCTCCATCCATCCCGCCGGCCCTGACACCTTACACACCGGATGTCGCCACTGCGGAAGGACACTGAAGAAAGATTATCAATTTTGCCCCTTTTGCGGCAAACCCGTATAATCAGCCGGCCCGTCAGTGAGAGGTTAAAAAAAAGGAACGCCGTGAAAGACACCGTAAATTCAGCAAAATACAGCCGAAAAATCACCTGGATCGCGCTGATCATCAACCTGGCTTTATCCGGATTCAAGTTTATCGGCGGCATGCTGGGGGCAAGCCAGGTGGTCATTGCAGATGCGGTTCACAGCCTGTCGGATTGCGCCACGGATGTTGCCGTCATCATCGGGTCCTACTACTGGTCCCGGCCTCCGGATGAAGATCATCCCTACGGGCATCGCCGGATTGAGACCCTTGTCGCTGTTTTGATTGGTTTTTTACTCATGATAGCCGGAATCGGTATTTGCTGGCAGGCAATTGTAACGCTTTCCGAAAAACACACAAGGCCTCCGGGCTGGATAGCGTTCTGGGCGGCGGCGACTTCAATCGTCTGCAAGGAACTGCTTTACCGCTGGCATTTCTCGGTCGGCAAACGGATTAAAAGCCCGGCGGTCATCGCGAACGCCTGGCATCACCGCTCGGATGCCTTCAGTTCAATTCCCGCCCTGGTTGCCGTGGGAGGGGCCTTGTTTTTCCCGGCATGGTCCTTTCTTGACCATGTGGGTGCGGTTGTGGTTTCCATTTTTATTTTCCAGTCCGCCTGTAATATCATGTGGCCGGGCCTCAGAGAACTGGTCGATGCCGGCGCACCCAAGGAAAAGCGGGAAAGGATCAAGGCGCTTATTCAAAAGAACGAATCCATCAAGCAGGTACACCGGATACGGACAAGATATGTCAGCAGCAGCCTCCATGTGGATTTACATCTCGTTGTTGACGGTTCGATTTCCGTCATAGAAGGCCATGACATTGCCGAAGCCGTCAAGGAACAGATCATTAACGACGGCGGCCTGGATGTGGTGGATGTCACGGTGCATATCGAGCCCACGGAAGCGGCCCTGCCGGAACAGGACCGCTCATAGCTTTGTGCTTCCTTTACCCAGACCAAGCGGTTTGACAATGATATGCGGATGGTTATTATTTGATACAAAAAATACCCCGCGCGGATGCGAGGAGATCTTTAAAAAGAGACCTTTGAAAAATGCTCAATTTTGTTCAAGTTCAAGGAAGGCGAAAATTTTAACCGCAGGAATACATTCAGTATTTTGAGGATTAAAATTTGAGCCTGACGCTGAAATTGGGCGAAAGGGGGCGTTTTGCAAAGGTCTCGAAAAACAGCAACCCGGAAGTCTTGAAGTAATCTTGCCGCCCATGGGGCAAGACAGGAGGAATTTATGCGTTTTGATAAATTTACGGTTAAATCCCAGGAGCTCATCCAGAATGCACAGGGTTTAGCCTCAGAATACAATAATCAGCAGATTGAGCCGGAGCATCTGCTGTCGGCCATGCTCAAGGAAAAGGAAGGCCTATCCCGGTCCATGCTGCACAAACTGGGGACGTCCCCGGATGCGGTCGACCGGGAAGTTGGCGCGTGCATCGCCAAGCTTCCCAAGGTCAGCGGCACCGCTCCGGCGGAGGCCTATCTGTCTGCCGGAACCAAAGCCGTTCTGGAAACGGCATTTTCCGAGGCCGCCAAAATGAAAGACCAGTATGTCAGCCTGGAGCACATCTTCCTGGCGCTGGTTGATGAAAAAAAGGGGGGGGTCGCCGGAATATTCCGCCGTTACGGCATCAGCCGGGAATCGATCCTGAAAGTTCTCATGGATATCCGCGGCTCCCAGCTGATCACGGACCCGAACCCGGAAGAAAAATACCAGGCCATTGAAAAATTCAGCCGGGATCTGACGGATCTTGCCCGGATTGGAAAGCTGGACCCGGTCATCGGCAGGGATGACGAAATCCGCCGGATTGTTCAGGTGCTTTCCAGGCGCACAAAAAACAACCCGGTTCTCATCGGCGAACCCGGTGTCGGCAAGACCGCAATCGTAGAAGGCCTGGCCCGACGGATCGTGGCCGGAGATGTCTCGGAAACACTTAAAAACAGGCGCCTTGTGTCGCTGGATATGGGGGCGCTCATTGCCGGGGCCAAATACAGGGGTGAATTTGAAGACCGCTTGAAAGCGGTTTTAAAAGAGGTGGAAAACGCTCAGGGGGAGATCATTTTATTTATCGACGAACTCCACACCCTGGTGGGGGCGGGGGCCGCCGAAGGCTCCATGGATGCATCCAACATGCTCAAACCGGCGCTGGCCAGAGGGACACTGCGCTGCGTGGGGGCCACCACCCTGAACGAATACCGGAAATATATCGAAAAGGACGCGGCCCTGGAAAGAAGGTTTCAACCGGTGATGGTCCGGGAACCCACGGTGGAGGATACCATTTCAATTCTGCGGGGTCTTAAGGAAAAATATGAGGTCCACCACGGCGTGAGAATAAAGGATTCGGCCATCGTGGCCGCCGCAACGCTGTCAAACCGCTATATCTCAGACCGATTCCTGCCGGACAAGGCCATCGACCTGATCGATGAGTGCGCCTCCAAACTCAGAATCGAAATCGACAGCATGCCGGTTGAAATCGATGAGATCCAGCGCAGGATTTTGCAGATTGAAATTGAACGGGAAGCTTTGAAAAAGGAAACGGACGACTCCTCCAGGGAACGGCTTTTAAAGCTTGAGAAAGACCTGAACACCCTGCAGGAAGAACTGCATAAAATGAAGGCCCACTGGCAGAATGAAAAGGATATCATTCAGCAGATCCGAAAAGTCAAGGAAGAAACCGAACAGTTAAGCATCAGGGAACAGCAGGCCGAAAGGGAAGGGAACCTGGCCCTGGTCGCGGAAATCCGATATGGCAAGGCCGCTGAGCTCAAAAGCCGGCTCGAGGCGAGCAACAAACAGTTGGCTGAAATCCAATCCGACCGTAAAATGTTGAAGGAAGAGGTCGATGATGAGGATATTGCGGAAGTCATATCCAGTTGGACGGGAATCCCGGTCTCCAAAATGGTCGAGGGGGAACGGGAAAAACTTGTTCACATGGAACAGCGCCTCGGGCAGAGAGTCATCGGACAGGCCGAAGCTGTTTCAGCCGTCTCTAATGCGGTGCGCCGGGCCCGGTCCGGGTTGCAGGACCCCAATCGGCCCATCGGATCATTTATTTTCATGGGACCGACCGGGGTCGGCAAGACCGAACTGGCTAAAGCGCTGGCGGAATTTATATTCGACAGCGAGCAGGCCATGGTCAGGATCGACATGTCGGAATTTATGGAAAAACATTCCGTTTCCAGGCTGATCGGGGCGCCGCCTGGATATGTGGGCTATGACGAAGGCGGATATCTGACCGAGGCGGTCCGGCGGCGGCCCTATACGGTGGTTTTGTTTGACGAAATCGAAAAAGCGCATCCTGAAGTCTTCAACGTGCTGCTTCAGATTTTAGACGATGGCAGAATGACCGATGGGCACGGCCGCACCGTGAACTTTAAAAATACCCTTATTATCATGACCTCAAATGTGGCAAGCCAATGGATTCAAGAACTCGGCAGCTCACAGCGGGGTGAGATGGAAAAACGCGTCACCGAAGCATTGAGGGCCAGCTTTAAGCCTGAATTTTTAAACCGGATCGATGAAACCATTATTTTTCACAACCTGACCTCCGAACAGATCGTTCATATCGTGGATATTCAGGTCAGGCATCTGTTGCAACGGCTCAAGCAACGCAATATTACCCTTGTCCTCTCGGATGATGCCAGATCGTTTCTATCCGACAAAGGGTTTGACCCGGTCTACGGCGCACGGCCTTTAAAGCGGGCGCTTCAGCGATATATCGAAAACCCGCTGTCACTGGAAATACTTCAAGGCAACATTGCAGACGGCGCCAGCGTCCGGGCGGAAGTGCAGGGGGACAGCATTATTTTTGTCCATGATGGAGGGTAAATGAATAAACAGGCCAGAGTCGCCATGTTCGAAAAGGTGGACGTCTATCCGGTCACGTGCGAGGAGCTTTCCGGGGGCAGGAAGAATCTGGAAGTCCTTGAAAGCGTTATTCAGGGCGGCGCCAGAATCATTCAGCTGCGAGAAAAGAGCTGCAGCGTAAGGGAGTTTTATCATCTGGCCGTCAAGTTTCGCGAAATCACCCGCCGCGCCAATGTTCTCTTTATGATTAACGATCACCTGGACATCGCCCTGGCAGTGGGCGCCGACGGCATCCACCTGGGCCAGGAAGACCTGCCCCTGGAAGCGGCCAGAAAGCTGGCGCCGGATCTTCTTATCGGGGCCTCGACCCAATCGCTGGAAACCGCGCTTTCCGCCCAGAAGGCCGGCGCGGACTACATCAACATCGGGCCGATTTTTCCCACGCGCACCAAAAAAAATATCTCCCATTTTCTCGGCCCGGAGATGATCGCACATATCGCTCCCCGGATACAGGTGCCCTTTACGGTGATGGGCGGCATCAATCTTTCCAACCTGGATCAGGTCCTTTCCTGCGGGGCACGCCGGATCGCCATGGTGACCGGCATTACCCAGGCGCCGGATATCCGGGAACGCGTAAGGACGATCCGGAAAAGAATAATCAAGGCCCACCCCGAGGACCGATAATTTTCAGGCAAGATCAACGTTATCTGCCAAAGGAAAAACCCTTCAGAAGGCCCTTGGCTTTTTCCTCCAGTTCCTTGAGTTTACCGATCCCCTGACCCTTGAGAAGATCTTCGGGTTTCGGCAGCCCCCTTGTGAGAGTCTGTTTGAGCATTCCCTGCAGATCAGGGCGAAACTTGGGGGAAGAAAACGTCCCGGTGACCAGAACAGGGATCAGGACCCCGGAACGGTCCATCGTGTCCCCCTGCCCCTTCAGACTGCTCACCAATTTGGGTTCGACCCGCAAGTCGATATCTTCCTTGACCAGGTCAGCCTTGCCGGCGGCCTGCACCCGGAGCAGCGGGGACAGGAGCCTGGTATCCGAGGTTTTCAGCAGGCCCCCGGTGATGGTAAAGGGCGCGTGAAGTTCGGCAAATTCGGTCCGGGGCCTTGCC
>JAUYIZ010000330.1 GCA_030688615.1 Desulfobacterales bacterium
CCGGTGACAGCATCACCGTTGCCCCGGCACAAACACTCAGCGACAGGGAATACCAGCAGATGCGCGATGCAGCCATTGGCATCATGCGGGAAATCGGCGTGGACACGGGCGGTTCCAACGTACAGTTTGCCGTAAATCCCAAGAATGGAGACATGGTCGTGATCGAGATGAACCCCAGGGTGTCCCGCAGCTCCGCCCTGGCTTCCAAAGCCACCGGTTTTCCCATCGCCAAAATTGCGGCCAAGCTGGCGGTAGGCTATACGCTCGATGAAATCCCCAATGATATCACCCAAAAAACTTATGCCTCCTTTGAACCGACCCTGGATTACTGTGTGGTGAAGATCCCGCGTTTTACCTTTGAAAAATTCCCTGAAACCAAAGATTTTCTCACCACGTCCATGAAGTCAGTAGGGGAAACCATGGCCATCGGCCGGACCTTCAAAGAGGCCCTTCAAAAGGGCTTAAGATCTCTTGAGATCGGCCGGCACGGTCTGGGCGCGGACGGCAAGGATGCCCTCGACAGTGAAAACAGCCCGCCGTCAGCGGTGGCAATCGAAAAAAAACTGGCCATACCCAATTCCGAGCGTATTTTTTATCTGCGCCACGCCCTGAAGCAAGAAATGCCGGTGGATTCGATTTATAAACTTACCGGAATCGACCCGTGGTTTTTATATCAGCTGCAACAGATTGTCCAGATGGAGCATCAGATTGCAGAGCACGGCAAGGACCTGCCGGCCGAGCTGCTGAAACAGGCCAAAACGTTTGGTTTCTCAGACCTCCAGCTGGCTCATCTGACCGGCACCAGCGAAAGGGTCGTCGAAAAGGAACGAAAGCGGCTGGGCATCCGGCCGGTTTACAAACTGGTGGACACCTGCGCCGCGGAATTTACAGCGGCAACCCCTTATTATTATTCAACCTATGAATCCGAATGCGAGGCCAGAACATCAGCTGCCCCCAAGGTAATGATCCTGGGGGGGGGCCCCAACAGGATCGGCCAGGGCATAGAGTTTGACTATTGCTGTGTTCATGCGGCATTTGCCCTGCGGGAATCAGGCATTGAAAGCATCATGGTCAACAGCAACCCGGAGACGGTCAGTACGGATTACGACACCTCCACCAAGCTTTATTTTGAGCCGCTTACACGGGAAGATGTGCTGCACATCATAGAGACCGAAAAGCCCATGGGGGTTATTGTTCAGTTCGGCGGCCAGACGCCGCTGAATCTTGCCGTTCCCCTTTCCCGGGCGAACGTTCCCATTCTCGGAACGCAACCGGCCAGTATCGATCGGGCCGAAGACCGCAAGCTGTTCCAGGCCATGCTTAAAAAACTGGGTCTGGCCCAACCGGAAAACGGTACAGCCGACTCGGTGGCAACAGCCATTGAAGTGGCCGATCGGATTGGATACCCGGTGATTGTCCGGCCTTCCTACGTGCTTGGCGGCCGGGCCATGAAAATCGTTTACGGCCCAACCGATCTGGCCAACTTCACGAAACTGGCCATCCTGGCATCACCGGAACACCCGGTGCTGATCGACAAGTTTCTGGAAGATGCGATCGAGGTGGATGTGGATGCCATTTCAGACGGAACGCTTACGGTGATCGGCGGCATCATGGAACATATCGAGGCCGCGGGCATACACTCCGGTGATTCGGCCTGCGTCCTTCCCCCTTACAGTCTCCGTCCGGAAGTCATCCAGGAGATTACCCTGGCCACCAAGGCGATGGCATCCGAGCTACAAGTGATCGGGCTGATGAATGTGCAGTATGCCATCAAGAATAAAAAATTGTTTGTCCTGGAAGTCAACCCGCGTGCGTCCAGAACGGTTCCTTTTGTCAGCAAGGCAACAGGGGTCCCGCTTGTCAAGCTGGCCACGAAGCTGATGCTGGGCAAAACCCTGCAGGATCTGGGATTTACGCGTGAAAAGATCCCAACCCATATCTCCGTCAAAGAGGCGGTCCTGCCCTTTAACCGGTTCCCGGATGTGGACACCCTCCTGGGGCCTGAAATGAAATCCACCGGGGAAGTGATGGGAATCGACGAGGACTTCGGCATGGCCTATGCCAAGGCTCAAATGGGCGCCGGTCAGAAACTGCCCGCCGCGGGCACGGTATTTATCAGTGTTCAGGATCGGGACAAGGCAGGGATTATACCCGTGGCCGCGCTGTTTGAAAAAATCAGGTTCAAGATTGTGGCCACCCGGGGAACTTCGGAATTTTTAAAGGATCATGGCATCGAAAATGAACCGATCAATAAAGTATCTTTCGGCCGCCCGGACGTGGTGGACGCCGTTAAAAACGGCGAAATCCAACTGGTGATCAATACCGGCATGGGAGAATCCCCCCGGCAGGGCGGCTATGCTATCCGGCATGCCGCTATAAAATATAATATCCCCTATGCGACCACTGTCGCCGGTGCCATGGCCATGTGCCGAGGGATTGCGGCCTTAAAGGAAAAGAAGCTTTCGGTCAAGGCCATTCAGGAGTATTATCGCTGATGGATTATTTCTCAAAACCACGCGAAGCCTGCGGGCTGTTCGGCATCTGCGGACATACGGAAGCTGCCAAGCTGAGTTATTTCGGCCTCTATGCCTTGCAGCACCGGGGCCAGGAAAGCGCCGGCATAGCAGTTATTCAGGATGGAAGCATCCTGGCGCACAAGGGCATGGGGCTGGTTTCCGATGTGTTCGGCATGCCGCAGCTGGAACAGCTCAAGGGCCGGAGCGCCATCGGTCATGTGCGCTATTCCACCACCGGCAGTTCCATCCTCAACAATGCCCAGCCCTTTGTGGTGCATCACAGGAAAAAATCCTATGCCGTTGCCCATAACGGCAACCTGGTTAATTCCCAAAAATTGAAAAGGGCGCTGGAAGAAACCGGTTCGATTTTTCAGACCACCATGGATACGGAAATTGTGCTGCATCTTCTGGTGAAAAATTTAAAACTCGGCTTTGAAGAGGCGGTCCTGAAAACCATGCTCAAACTGAAAGGCGCCTATTCGCTGATTTTGCTCACCAGCCGGGGGGAAGTCATCGGCGCCAAGGACCCCAACGGTTTCAGGCCCCTGTGTATCGGGAAATTAAACGGAAGCTATGTTCTGGCATCCGAAACCTGCGCCCTGGACCTGGTCGGCGCCGAATTTGTCCGGGAACTGGATCCCGGGGAAGTCGTGATCATCAGTGAAAGCGGCATCAAGAGTCTGCATCCGCACAAGCAGACCAAACGCACCTTCTGTATTTTCGAGTTTATCTACTTTGCCCGACCCGACAGCACCATCTATGGAAAAAATGTTTACCTGACCCGGAAAGCCCACGGCCGGCGACTGGCAGCGGAGGCGCCCATTGAAGCGGACCTGGTAATGCCTTTTCCGGATTCCGGGACCTATGCCGCGCTTGGATACTCGGAAGCGTCAGGGATCCCTTTTGAAATCGGTATGATACGCAACCATTATGTGGGACGGACCTTTATCCAGCCCACCCAGAGCATGCGGGATTTTGCTGTCCGGGTAAAGTTAAACCCGGTCAAAGAGGTCTTAAAAGGCAAAAACATCATTATCATTGAAGATTCAATCATCAGGGGCACCACCGCCCTGACAAGGGTCCGAACCCTGCGGGAACTGGGTGTAAAAAAAATCCACATGCGGGTTGCCGGACCGCCCCACCGGTTCCCCTGTCATTACGGAATCGATTTTTCTACCAAAGGAGAGCTGGTGGCGACCAACAAGTCCGTTGACGAACTGCGCCGGTTCCTGGATTTAGACTCGCTGTACTATCTGAGCCTTAAAGGCCTTCTAAAATCCACCGGAATCGAGGAGCCTGAAAATCACTTCTGCAAAGCTTGTTTCGACGGGAATTATCCGGTGAAGTATGGTGAAGAGTTTTCCAAAGACTGCCTGGAAGGCTGATACCCCGGAATTTTAAAAAACCCTTTCAAGACGAGATCTTTGAAAAATGCTCAATTTCGTTCAAGTTCAAGGAAGGAGCAAATTTTAACCGCAGGAATACATTAAGTATTTTGAGGATTAAAATTTGATCCTGACGCCGAAATTGAGCGAAAGGGGGCGTTTTGCAAAGGTCTCACGGGGCTTTTACGGCCAGGCCGGATTTGATGCAGCCGGTACAGACCGAAATCCGTTTGACCCTGCCATTATGCAGGGCGCGAACCTTCTGCAGGTTCGGATTAAAGCGGCGCTTGGTCAAGTTGTGGGCATGACTGACATTGTTGCCCACCACAGGTTTTTTCCCACATATTTCACACATTTTTGACATGATGATATCTCCTGAAGTATAAAATGGTACCGAAAAATTTTTTCTTTTACAACATATCCGCAGCCATGTAAAGCATTTTGCAGGCTTGCGCTGCAGGCTCTGGTTACTTTGTCGTCTTTTTTTGTTTTTCCGCTTCCGCCATCAGCCCTTCCACTCTGGTGATATACCGGAGGGCCTCCAGGTGGAGGCCCACGTCCGGATAGTTCTGGATGACGGTCTTGAAACGGTTTAAAGCCGCTTGATAGTGTTTGCCCCTTAAATAGAAACGGCCCACATAAAATTCGTGTCCGGCCAGACTCCCCAGACACTTTTTTATTTTTTCCCTGGCTTTTTTTGCATATTTATCGTTGGGAAACTGCTGGATAAGACGATTAAATACATTTAAAGCCTTTTGTGAGAAAGTCTGATCACGGTCTGTGGTATCTATCTGTTCAAAATTACTCATCCCCATCTGGTAGATGACATAAGGTATGGCTTCATTCCGGGGGTGAAGGTTCTCAAAGCCTTCATAGGCAAAAATCGCCTGGTCATACTCTTTTAAATGATAATTGGCATCGGCGATCTTAAGCTCGGCAAGGATTGCGTATTTACTGAAAGGGTACCAGTCCCTGATCTTTTCAAAAGAATCGATGGCCCGGCCGTATTTGCCGCCCTTGTAAAGAAGCATTCCTTCGCTGGCCAGCTCAACCGCGGTCTTTTCTTCCTTATGTTTGAACCAGGCGCACCCGGAAAAAAACCAGAGAAAAATGATCAAAAATATAAAGGGACGTTTCATGATTTCACTAAAATCATTATAAAAGGTTGTCGATTTTTTCAATCAGCTTGGGTTTGGCGATCATGCCCGTGATCTGATCCACGACATCTCCCTGTTTGAAAAATATCAGCGTGGGAATCGCTTTAATGCCGTATTTTCCAGGAATAACCGGATTGTCATCCACATTGCATTTGGTGAATTTTATTTTATCCCCGTAGGTGCCTGCCAGCTCCTCTATGATGGGTGCGATCGCCCGGCAGGGACCGCACCAGGGGGCCCAAAAATCTATCAGCACCGGCTTTTCCGCCTGCAAGACTTCCGTTTCAAAGCTGCTGTCGTTGATTTCTAAAATGCCCTCGCTCATGGTGGTCTATCCTTTCAGTAGAAAATTTTTTTCGATTATAGTAAATAGGATTTACAATGTCAACACTGTATGATCTAAATGTTTCGTAACCGTTCACGGTTTACAGTTATCGGTTCACGGTTAAAAAAACAGAAGGTAAGTGATCTGACATGTCGCAATTAATCAGATGCAAGGGGTTTCAGGCCGCCGGGATTGCCGCCGGCATCAAAAAAAACGGGCGCAAGGATCTGGGGCTTATTTTTTCGCAAGTGCCGGCCACCGTGGCCGGCGTGTTCACCCGGAACCAGGTTCAGGCCGCTCCGGTTCTGCTGGACAGGAAAAGAATAGCAGCGGGAACATGTCAGGCGGTGGTTGTGAACAGCGGCAACGCCAATTGCTGTACCGGCCCGCAGGGGATGATTGATGCAGCGGCCATGGCCGGCTGTGTCGCCGAACAACTGGGCATCGATGCAAACACGGTCCTGGCAGCTTCCACGGGCGTCATCGGCGTTCCCCTGCCCATGGGAAAGATCGCGGCCGCGGTCCCGCAGCTTGTCGACGCGCTGAGCCCTGACGGCTTCGAGGACCTGTCCCGCGCCATCATGACCACCGATACCGTTCCTAAAATGGTTCATTGTCAAGCCGCCCTCGACGGCAAAGCATTCAATATCCTGGGCATCGCCAAAGGGGCGGGCATGATCCGGCCGGATATGGCCACCCTGCTCTGTTTTATCTGCACCGATCTTCAAGCCCCGCCGGGGCTGCTCTATGACACGCTTAAATCGGCAACCGACCGGTCTTTTAACCGCATTACCATTGACGGCGACATGAGCACCAACGACACGGTCATTCTCATGGCCAACGGTTTGTCGGAGGCGGCGGTGGAAACGGAAAAGCACCGGGACATCTTTCAGCAAGAGCTGGATCGCATCATGCTCCGGCTGGCCAGAGAAATCGTCAAAGACGGCGAGGGCGTGACAAAGTTTGTCGAAATCATCGTCACGGGAGCGGTAACCCGGGAGGATGCCCGCCGGGTTGCCTTTGGTGTTTCCGATTCGAATCTGGTGAAAACCGCGCTTTTCGGACAGGATGCCAACTGGGGACGCATCCTGGCCGCAGCGGGCAGCGTCGGAGTCCCGTTGGTACCGGAACATATGGATATTTATTTTGATGACGTAAGGATGGTCCGACAGGGAATGGGCTGTGGCGAGGCCGCCGAGAAAGCCGCCACAAGCGTTCTGCAGCAGCCGGAGTTTGCCATCACCATTCATTTGAATGCCGGGGAGCAATCCGCCTCGGTATTTACCTGTGACCTGTCCATTGATTATGTCAAGATCAACGCGGATTACCGCTCATGACCCTGATGCGGCTGCAGAAGTATCTGTCCGAAGCCGGATTCTGCTCCCGGCGCAAGGCCGAAATCCATATTCAGCAGGGCCGGGTCAAAGTGAACACGGCCGTGGTGACCCTTGCCGGCACAAAAATCGATCCGGCAACCGACCGGGTGGAAGTGGACGGCGTGCCCGTCGAACCCAAGCCCGCTCCGGTTTACCTGGCCTTGAACAAACCCGAAGGGTACGTGACCAGCTGCAGTCAACCCGACGACAAGATTGTCCTGGACTTGATTGACCTGCCGATGCGGATCTACCCGGTGGGCCGGCTGGACAAGGACTCCTGCGGGCTCCTGCTGCTGACCAATGACGGAAGCCTCCACCACCACCTTTCCCATCCCTCCTTTGACCATGAAAAAGAATACGAAGTCACGGTACAATCACCCGTTTCAGATGGTGCGTTAAAAAAAATGGAAACCGGCCTTGCCATGATGGGGACCCGGACCCGGCCCGCGGAAATTAAAAGGATTTCTTCCAGACGCTTTTACATCACCCTCAAAGAAGGCCGGAACCGGCAAATCCGCCGCATGGTCCGGAAGGTCGGCAATCACGTGACTGAACTGAAAAGAATACGGATTTCAAACATCCGCCTCGGAAAACTCCCGCAAGGGGCCTGGCGGTATCTGACGGAGAAAGAAAAGCAACAGTTGTTGAGTTTTGAATGAAAAAGATGCTGAAAATAAAATCCGGGTGGGTGGGAATGATGGGCTTCGGATGTCTTTTTCTGTTTTTACTGGCCCTGCGTCTGGATGTTTTTCAGGGGAAAGAGGCCTCGACGGCTTCGGATCCCTTACAAGCCTCGGAAAAGGAAATCTGGATGAATATTTTCCAGCAAGACCGTAAAATCGGTTACCTGCACCGTCAACTGTCGGCCGGGCAGACCGGGTTCCTTTTAACCGAATCGGCCGCCATGAAGATCAATGCCATGGGAATGACCCAGGATATCCATATGGAGACCCGGGGGGTTTTGCACCCCGATCTGTCCATCGCCTCATTTACCTTCAACCTGCGTTCCAGTATGTTTTTATTTACAGTCAGAGGCCGGGTAGAGGGCCGGACGCTTTCCATCTGGGTCAATGAAAACAAGTCGGAAATTCCCATGGCGCAGAACCTGTACCTGGCCGCCGGGATTATCGATGCCGCCTGGGTTTCAGGCCTTGTGCCCCACCAGACAAAAACCTTTCACGTGCTGGATCCGGCCACCCTGGGCCGGCGACCGGTGCGGGTGACGCTGATGGGGGAGGAACTGCTGACTGTGATGGGCCGGCGACAAAGAACCAGGAAGGTGAGGGTCGACTTTATGGGCATCTCCCAGACCGCATGGATCGGCCCCCAAGGCGATATCCTGCAGGAAGAAGGAGTCCTGGGAATCGGACTGAAACGGACCACCCGCAAGGACGCGCTGGACCGCAGGAACATGGCTTCAAGTCAGGACTTTACGGCCCTGGCCTCGGTAGCCGCCCGCCCCCCCATCGCCGAGGGGGCGCAACTTTCCCTGCTGCGGTTGAAAATTTCCGGGATCCCGCCCACCCTCTTTTTAGACGGGGACCGGCAAACTTATGCGGCCGGCCGGATGACCATCCGCAAAGAAATTTTAGCGGATTTACCTTCTGCAAGCGTTCCCGGCCAATATAAGGAGTTTCTTGCACCCGACCCCTTTATCCAGGCGGATCATCCTGAAATTCAAAAAAGGGTATGGGCCATCATTGCGGCCGATGATCCGCCCGCAACCCGGGCGCGCAAACTGACCCGATGGATCTATGAGCATATCGAAAAACGCCCGGTCCTGTCGGTGCCCGATGCCGTTACGACGCTGGAAAAGCGCGTGGGGGACTGCAACGAGCACGCGGTGCTGCTTGCCGCCATGGCCCGGGCGGCAGGTATTCCGGCACAGATTGAAGCCGGCCTGGTCCATACCGGGGGCCGCTTTTTCTATCATGCCTGGAATGTGCTCTATCTGGGCCAATGGATCACCGTGGATGCGCTCATGAACCAGATCCCGGCCGACGTCACCCACATCCGCCTGGTACGGGGCGGGTCCCAACAGCAGGTGGACCTGCTGGGGGTCATCGGGAAATTAAGCCTTGAAATTCTGGAGCAGTCAAAATGATTCAGCTTAAAAACCTTTCAAAGCACTACCAGGAGCTGAAAGCGGTGAACCAACTTACTCTTTCCGTGCCGCCCGGTGAAATATTCGGTTTTATCGGTCCCAACGGCGCCGGCAAAACCACCACGATCCTGATGATGGCAGGACTCATGGCGCCCACCTTCGGATCGGTGACCATTGACGGTATCGATATGGCCCGACACCCGGTCGAAGCCAAAAAAAAAATCGGCTTGATTCCGGACCGCCCCTACTTATATGAAAAACTTACCGGCATGGAGTTTTTGCGGTTTACCGCGGACCTTTACCATGTGCGCCGCAACGCCTTTACCGAAAAAGCAAAAGAATTTTTAAGCATTTTTTCCCTGCACGACCGGGCCGACGAGCTGATCGAATCCTATTCTCACGGCATGAAGCAGCGCCTGATCATGGCCGCGGCGCTGATCCATGACCCGGCGTTGATTATCGTGGATGAACCCATGGTCGGCCTGGATCCCAGAGCCATCAAAACTGTCAGGGACTTGTTCAAAACCCTGGCGGAAAACGGCGCCACGATCTTTATTTCCACGCACACTCTGAAACTGGCCGAAGAGTTATGTGACCGTATCGGGGTCATCCATAAAGGGTCGCTGGTTGCGACCGGGACCCTGTCCGATTTAAAGGAAACCGCCCGGCTCGCAGATGCGGATCTTGAAAAAATATTCTTTCAGCTCACCGAAGAAGAAATCACCGGAGAGAAAATCACCGGAGAGAAAATCACCAGAGAGAAAATCAGATGATCATGCAGGTTCTGACCCTTCTAAAACCCCGTTACTGGTCCTTTAAAAATCTGGGGAAATCCTCCGGCTGGGGGGTTAAATTTTTCCTGTTTTCCGGCATCGGTTTGATTTTCTGGGCGGGCATCTTTGCGGTTTCCTACCGTGTTCTGGTTTACTTTAAAAACGTTGAGGGCTTCGGGGACATTCTGGCTGACAAACTCCTTTCCATGGTCCTGCTGGTTTTCCTGTCCCTTTTGATTTTCAGTTCCATCCTCACGAGCCTGTCCAAAATTTATCTGAGCAAAGATCTGCTCCTGATCCATTCCCTGCCGGTCAGCCGGGAAAAGATATTTCTTGCCCGCTGGGTTGAAAGCACCCTGGACAGTTCCTGGATGGTGATCATCTATACTGTTCCCATATTTCTTTCCTACGGGGTCGTTTACGATGCAGGTCTTTTTTTCTATGCGGACATTGCCCTGGTGATCTTCCCGTTATGCTTTGTCGCGTCCGGCATCAGCGCCCTGATGGTCTTGCTGGTTGTCATGATCCTTCCGGCCAGCCGCACCCGAAACATTTTTTTCTTTCTGGGGCTCGTTTCGCTTATTCTTCTTTATGTTTCCTTTCGCCTGGTAAGGCCGGAACGGCTGGTGAACCCGGAAAACTTTGCATCGCTGCTGGCATACCTGCAAAATTTAAGCACGCCGTCTTCGCCATTGCTGCCCAGCACCTGGGCCTTTGACAGCATGAAGGCCGCCCTTGCCGGAGACGTCCGGACTTCATTGTTTCACGCGGCCCTTTCCTGGAGCGGCGCCGCCTTTCTGCTTTTTCTCAACCTGAAACTTGCCGCCATCCTGTATTTCAAAGGATTTACCAAGACCCAGACCGCCCTGGCAAAACCGCTGCAAACCCATGGAAGAATTTATGACCTGTGCTTTTCTTTTCTCCCCGGACCCACGCGGGCCTTTGTCATCAAGGAGATCAAAACATTTATCAGAGATCAGACCCAGTGGTCCCAGATCTTTCTTGTGGGCGCCCTGATCGTCATCTATATCTACAATTTTTCGGTGCTCCCGCTGGAAAGATCTCCCCTCGAAACCCTTTATCTGCAGAACCTGTTTTCATTTTTAAACATGGCGCTGGCGGCCTTTGTCCTGACGGCCATCACGGCCCGATTCGCCTATCCCTCGGTGACCCTCGAGGGTTTTGCTTTCTGGATCGTCCGGTCCGGGCCGATCTGCCTGCGCACCTTTTTATGGATCAAATTTTTTATCTATCTTCCTCCCCTGCTGATCCTGGCTGAAATCCTGATCGTCGCCACCAACATCTTTTTAAAGGTCAGCCCCTTTATGATGCTGCTTTCCATTCTGACCCTTCTCTTTTTAACCCCCGGAGTAATTGCCATGGGCGTCGGACTGGGCGCGGCCTATCCGAATTTTGCCATAGAAAACGCCGCCCAATCCGTGACCAGCTTCGGGGGCCTGATGTTCATGATCTTTTCGGCTGCTTTCATCGGAGCGGTCATCGTGCTCGAAGCCGGGCCGGTCTACATCCTGTTCATGGCGGACATCAAAGGATACCCGGTCACCGGCCTGCAGTGGGCCTGGATTGCGGGTTCTTTCGGCACGGCTTTTATTCTCTGCCTTCTGGCGGTCATTTTGCCCATGCGTTTCGGGGAAAAGCGGTTAAGGTCAATTTGACAATTACTTGACGATGCTAAAGGTATGATGGAGAAAAAACATATAAAAGAATGGCCGGAAGATGAACGGCCCCGGGAGATGCTTTTAGAGAAGGGACCCGGGGCATTGAGCGATGCAGCGCTCCTGGCGATCCTCTTGCGAACCGGCAGGAAGGGACAAAATGCCATAGAGCTTGCCCGGGAAATGATTGAGCGATTCGGTGGCTTTACAGGCCTGCTGTCCGCAAGAAATGAAGATATTCTCCAGGTAAAAGGCATCGGTAAGGCCAAGGTCGCCCAAATAATAGCGGCTTTGGAGATTGTGAGGAGGCAATCCCGGCAGCCCTTGCAAAAGATCAACGTCATTGAAAATCCTGACGTTCTCTATGTGTATCTCAAGACTTCCTTGCAGCACCTTCCGCGGGAAGAGTTTCGCATCCTCCACCTCAACCGATCAAAGCATCTGATTGGCGAGGAGACCCTTTTCAGGGGAACGGTGGACGAGTCGGCGATTTATGCGCGGGAAGTAGTGGATTCCGCCATCCGCAGAAAGGCCTCCGCTTTGATATTTGTCCATAATCATCCCAATGGTCCGGCGCTTGCCAGTGACGAAGATAAAGTTCTTACCGCGGCGCTCATCAACGCTTGTAAAGCCATCCAAATTGCCGTATTAGATCACATTGTCATTGGACAGGACGGCTACCTGAGCATGCGGCGCAGCTATCCGGAACTTTTTGCATAAGGAAGAAACAAGGCATGAAAAAACTGACGCTTGCCCAGCTTGAACATCACCTTTTCGCGGCTGCCGATATCCTGCGCGGCAAGATGGATGCCTCGGAATACAAGGAATACATCTTCGGCATGCTTTTCCTGAAACGCTGTTCCAGATGTCTTTCAGGAGGCCGAGGATTTTGAATTTCCCGACCTCCTCGGCGCCGCCTATGAGTATCTGATTGGCGAATTTGCCGATTCCGCCGGCAAGAAGGGCGGCGAGTTTTATACCCCCAGGGATGTGGTGCGCCTCATGGTCCGCATTCTCAAACCCCAGGAGGGGATGCGGATATACGACCCCTGTGTGGGCTCCGGCGGCATGCTAATCCTGTCCAAACAGTACGTGGAGGAGCACGGGGGCAACCCCGACAATTTATCCCTTTACGGGCAGGACAATAACGGTGGCGTCTGGTCCATGTGCAAGATGAACATGATTCTTCATGGGATACCGGATGCAAATATCCAAAACGACGATGTCCTGGCCAATCCCCTGCATCTGGAAGGCGGGGAACTCATGCGCTTCGATCGCGTCATCACCAATCCCCCCTTCAGCCAGAATTATTCCAAAGAGGGAATGAAATTTACAGAGCGTTTCCAATACGGGTTCTGCCTCGAAAACGGCAAAAAGGCTGATCTGATGTTTCTCCAGCACATGCTTTCCGTTTTGCGGGCGGGCGGCATGATGGCGACCGTTATGCCCCATGGCGTCCTTTTCCGGGGCGGCGAAGAAAAAAAGATTCGGCTGAAAATCATCGAAGCTGATCTTCTTGAAGCAGTCATCAGCCTGCCGCCGAACCTCTTTTATGGAACAGGCATTCCGGCCTGTATCATGGTGTGCAGGGCGAAAGGGACAAAACCGGAAGCGTATAAAGACAAGATTCTCTTCATTAACGCCGATGCGGAATACTACTCCGGCCGTGCCCAGAACTATCTGCGACCTGAGCACATTGAAAAGCTCGTCTCTACTTTCGACGCCTTCAAAGATATACCCGGATACGCGACAGTTGTGGACAGAGGCGCTATCGAAATCAACGACTATAATTTGAACATCCGTCGCTATGCCGATAATGCACCGCCGCCGGAACCCCATGACGTGCAACCTTTCCGAACTCTTTTCGCAAGACGTGACGATAGAAGAAGAGGAGTGAGTTAAATGCCTGATTTTGTGTGGTTGCCGACACCTTTCGTTTCACGG
>JAUYIZ010000332.1 GCA_030688615.1 Desulfobacterales bacterium
CAGATGATGTACATTTTGTTCATTCTGAAAAAGATCGTCAGCCGGCTTTTCTTTCCGGTGTCACTGGTGCTGGCGCTGCGTCTGGTTGGCGCTTTCCTGAAGCGGGGCGGCAGAAAAATCCTGATGGCAGGAATCCTGCTGCTCTATCTTTTCTCAACCGATCCCTTTGGTTACCTGATGTTGCGGCCCCTGGAGAGCCGGTATGCGCCCGTTGCGGCTTCTGCCCTGCATGACAAAGTGGGATGGATCGTGGTGCTTGGGGGCGGTGCGCGGGCGGATGAGGCCCTGACCCCTGAAGACCGTCTGAGCGGTGACAGTTTAAAACGCCTGATGGAAGGGCTCAGGCTGGCCCGTCTGCTTCCGGAGGCGCGGCTGGTCCTGTCCGGGGGGGATTACCACGGGACCCTGCCGGTGGCGGCCGCCATGCACCAGGTTGCCCTGGACCAGGGTTTTGCTCCCGCAAGGATCGTGCTGGAGTCGGCTTCCTGGGATACCTGGGACCAGGCGCGCAATTTAAAAGACCGGCTGGGCCAGGACCCTTTCTACCTGGTGACCTCCGCCTCCCATATGCCCAGGTCCATGAGCATGTTCCGGCGCGCGGGGACCCGGCCCATGGCGGCCCCGACCGATTTTCGGGCGGTCTGGACAACATGGCGGCTTACGGATTTTATTCCCGGGGCCGGGGCCCTGTCCCAGACGGAAGGGGCTTTCTATGAGTATCTGGGCCTCTTGTGGGGCTTGCTGCGGGGTATGGCCTGAGCCGACGGCCGTTTTCACCGGCTACTGGATCAGGTCCGACATCAGCCCGACGGACACGGCGTATTTGTTCGCGCAGTTATACTTGAGGATCACCCTGTAATTGGGATAAACCAGATACGAAGTGCGCCCGCCTTCCCGGTCCAGTATCAATGCCGCCTTGGGCCCGGCCTCCGGCAGATCCGCTCCGTTTTGCCGGGACAGCCCGAGGCTGCGCCAGCCTGCCAGGCTTAATTGCCTGCTCAGAGACCGCAGCGCACTGCAGCCTCCGGGTGTTTTTTGGGGTTTGAGATCGGCCGGGTCACGAGGGAAATTTTCCGGCAGGGCCACAGCGGTTCCCCATGTTTCATCACGCCGCCAGCCGTTTTTTTTAAGATAATTGGCGATGGACGCCCAAACGTCCTGATTGCTGGACCAGATGTTTTTTCGGCCGTCCCCGTCAAAGTCGGTGGCGTATCGCAGAAAGCTGGACGGCATGAACTGGTTCTGACCCATGGCGCCGGCCCAGCCGCCTACCATCCGGTCCGGCCGGATGTGTCCTTCCTGCAGGATCTTCAGGGCACTGATCAGTTCCCTTCTGAAAAAGCTGCTGCGCCTGGTATCGTAAGCCAGGGTCGCCAGCGATCTGATCACGGAATAGGTTCCCTGATGCCGTCCGAAGCCGGATTCCAGCCCCCAGAAGGCCACGAGGTAGCTGGGCCCAACGCCGTATTTTTGAGCAATCGGCGCCAGCAGGTCGCGGTGCCTGCGCAAGAGACGCTTGCCCTCATTTATCCTGGCCTCGGTCAATCTCGCCTTGAGGTATTCGTCAAAGGTCTGAACAAATTCAGGCTGGCTTCGATCGAACCTGATGACCCTGGGGTCCGGTGTGAGGTTATGGAGGGCCTCATCGAGCAACCCGGCGCTGATCCCCTCCTGCAGGGCTTCGGCGCGCAACTGTTCCACCCAGACGGGAAAAGGCTCCCGGGCCTCCCCCCGGCCGGTGTGGCAACCTGCTGAAAACACTAAAACACATATCGCCAGCCATCGACCCTGCACCCGCCTTCGCGTTCCTGCCATCTAACCTCCCTGAAGAAAAAAATAATGTCCTCTGGTATTTTTACCAAATGAAGCAAAAAATCAAGATATTTTCCATTGGCAAAGGGGGCAGGTCAATTTGTCGGGAAGCTGTTGCGGGAGGGGTCTGGTTCTAATATCGGACAAAATGATCTGTCAGTTGTTGATTGTTGATTGGCGATTGGCGATTGTTGATTGAAGGAATTCTATCAGTTTTATTTTAAAAAGTGCTACAGTCCACAATAATTGGACCTGGTTGTCTCGAATTATTTGACCTTGATTTGGGTTTTGTAAAGTTTTTAACAATAACCCGCTACCCCGCATGTAACATACTATATTAAAAAGGTAATTATGTCGTATTAGGGCTTCATTTCTTGCGTGAAAATGATGCTCTTCAATAGGGTTCAAATAACGTGAGATTTGGTCCACAAATTGTGGGACTTAGCAAAAAAGATAGAGCGCAGCGATTCCACAAATCAACAATCAACAATATTCAATATTCAATCCCGAAGTTGTTCGCGGCCGCTGTTGGAACCGAACCCTTGCCGGAGTTTTAAAGGGATCAGGTCCTTGTGCGCGTCATCCGGTCAGCCGGTAGAGTTCCGGGTCGGTGCACACCTCATAGTATCGTTTGTCCGTCAGGCGTTTCACCCTCAGGTCTTGCGGGTCCACCTCCGGCAGGCATGCTTGCCGGATAACCAGCCTTCTGTACTGTCCCGAGGTGGTGGGGAACTTGCCGGCGATGTCCTTTCTGGCCCCGGGCATGACCAGAAACTGCAGGACCTGCTGGGGAATCAGGGGCGGGCAGTATTCCGGGTACAGGGGCTGCATTTCATGGAAGGCGGCCAGGCAGACTTTGGGGCTTAACCGCACCGCACGTCGTAACGGATATTGTCGATGCCCGTTGTCAGCCGGTCCAGCCTGAAGTTGAAATCGTAGCTTCTCAGGGCAAAGGCCCTGAGATCCGGAGGGCTGGAATGGAATGTAAAAGGAAAAACATTGCTCTGATTTTGGCCGGTCTCAAGATGCTCTGCAAACGGGAGCTGCAGCAAAACGGAACATCCCCGCCGTTTCCGGCGGGGAATGTTCTGCCTGGCGGCAGCGCTTCGCAACGAACGTACCCAATCCTGACAGGTAACCGTTCACGGTTATCGGTTCACAGTTCACAGTTTTTTCAATGAA
>JAUYIZ010000340.1 GCA_030688615.1 Desulfobacterales bacterium
CAATCAACTGGCTTTTAGAACCCCAAAACATATCAAGAACTCGGTACTCTCAAGTTAAAATAAACAAGCGTAAAAAAGTTAGACTGGAGAAACCAAAAGGCTGGCTTCAATTGGTCTGGCAGGCAAGTTAGTGAGATAGCCGGCTCACACTTTTTCTCAAATAGGATAATTATCCTAATCAATATTTTTGACTGGCCCGAGAATTTTAACCATACCCAGAGGTATTCTTCAATAACCCCGGTACATATAGCGGCAGGAAAACGTCTCAGACATATCAAAGGTTTTTGAGCTGGATGATATCTTGGGGTCTCATCGGGTACCTCCAGGTGAAAGACAGTTTTTTGATAGTGTACCTAATGGCCTTTTTTCAGCAAGCTGTGTTTGCCGCAGTTTTTAGGTAGCGGCGCACAAAATGAAGCCTTGCCGTAACCAATTGGCTATCCTTGTCCAACATAAAGGCGATTTGGAAGACCTTAATGAAATTTCCGGAAAGAATCCAGGAGTCAGAATTCAGAATCCAGAATATGGTAATCGCCTTCGGCTCAGCCAAAAAGATAAGAATTCCGGAGCGAAGCGACATCAGAATTCTTCTGTCTCCTGTCTCCTGACTTCTGTCTTCTGAATTCTCTGATTCATATACTTGGTACCAAAGCCCCTTCCAGGGGCAATCCAAAGCCGGGCCCTCTGGACCCGGATATTTACTTAAATCGTTGCCACCAAAGTCCATAAAAAGGCGGAGGTGTTAACTTTTTGTTTTATGAAGATAACGAAATATGATACCAATCATGAAATGAAAATGATCGAAAAAAAAGAAATCAGCAAAAAGGGCAGGTAACAGCCTACGCTTTAAGAGTTTTGGGAGGTGTAACGTGATAAATTTGGGTTCAAAATTAACCTTTGGCCAGGGCGCTGCGGATTGGCAGGACCGGATCAACGTGACCCGCATGAGAGAGGTGAGGATGGAGAGAGCCAGGCAAGTGCTGCGAAAGCATGACGTTCCGGCAATTTTGGCCTCCGGCAGTCCCAATACCCGTTATTTGACCGGCCTCATTGGTCCGGAGTTCGAGCGCCAACTCTGGTATGTCCTCTTCTTCGTAGAGCATGACCCGGTTGTTTTCGCGGCCGCCGGATGGCTGAACCAAATGCCTCACGATGCCCCATGGATAAAAAATTGGCGTGGCGCCCACGCCTGGCTGGGAAGCACCTGCGGTGTCGAAGCCAGCCGGGCAGAGGCCAAACTGCTTGCTGCAGGTGTCTTCGAGGAGCTTCAGAAGAGGGGTATGGCAAATGAGAAGCTGGCTGTGGCCGGTTTTGATCACTTCACCAGTGAGGCGTTAAAGGAATCAGGTCTCGCACTGGTTAACGGCTCACTTTTGACGTTGGAAATGAGAGCGGTTAAGAGTCAAGACGAGACTAACTGCTTGAAGGCGGTGGCGGCGATTGTCGAAGCTGGGTATTATAAAGTGTGGGAAGCAATTAGACCCGGCATGCCCGACACCGATCTTCGCCTCATTGCCACACAAGCATGCTACCAGGCCGGCATTCATTTTTCGGCGTCTCCCGGCATCCGTTCAGGCCCGGTAAGCCTGTACAGAGGCTATGGCAACACCGGACGGCTCATTCAGACCGGCGATCTGGTCGTCATGTCCATCTGTGGCGCCAAATACATGGGGTACACCAGCTGCACCTATCGTACCTTGATTGCCGGCAGAAAACCCAATCAAGAGGAAAAGGACGCCTATCAAAGACTCCTTGAACGCATCAACACGGTGATAGATGCCATTAGGCCCGGTAGCACAACCGCCGATGCAGCCCGGCATTTCCCCCTTGCGACCAGCTGGGGCCACCAAAACGAAGCACAGGTTCTGACGATAGATATCGGGCACGGCATTGGCCTGTCTACATACGAACTGCCAATCATTAACAGGCAGTGGTCGCTGGATCATCCCCAAGTCTTTGAGCCGGGCATGACGATTGCCGTCGAGAGCATGGAGCAGTTAAAGTCCGGTGTCGGCGGTGTAAGGCTCGAGAATATGGTAGTCGTAACGGAAAATGGGGCTGAGGTTATTGATCATATGCCCCGGGAAAAGATTATGGAACCCATGATGATCTGGGGCTGACTCTGCCAAAGGCACCCGATTATAAGCGCCGTGATCTTTGGGAGTCAAGCCCGGACGTCGGCCCCTTTTGCGAAAGCGCACCTTTTGTGCACCGAGCCCCATATCGGTGGACTATTTCAGTAGGTGTTTAAATATTTTGGCGGAGAGTTTCGAAAATTCACTTTTTTTCAATTCCGATTCCTCCCCGGCCAGTATGTCTCCAGGGCGCGGAAGCAGAGCAGCATTAAAGCTCTCCGTGGGAACATCTGTCCGTGTAGAAGGATAGCCCTGCAAAGGGGCGTATATGGTACTGCCTTCTTTGGAAAAAAACCAGTTTATAAACAGTTTTCTGGCATTGGGATGGGGCACATTCTTGAATGAATAAATCATCGTGGCGCCGGTGGTTAAGGTGCGAGGTTCCTTGAAACGGCCGTAAGCCTCGCCAAAAGCCAAGGGGGCCCCCTGATCCATGAAGTACACCCCCTGAGCCTGACTGATGCCTACACCCACCTTGTATTTGCCCCGAGCGACCCATTCCGCCAACTGGCGGGATTGACTTGATATTATAGGCTCCTGTTTGGCCAACCCGCGCAGAAATACCTCTCCCTTTTCCATACCCAATATATGAAGTAAAATGTTTGCAATCCATGACTGCGAGGCCCCCGCCCGCGTTGGATTCTGCATGGCGATTTGCCCTTTCCATTTAGGGTTGAGCAGATCGGTCGTGGCGGTTATTTCATTTTGCTTTACCAACTCCGTATTGACAAGATAATAGTGGCCTGCCAGAAGCCCAGCCATGAGGCCGTGCTTGTCCGCATCGAAAAAAGGTAAAGTTCCCCTGTACCATTTGCCCGGGTCCTTTACCTCGGGCAAAACGAGTAGGGGCTCCAAGGGTATCGTGACGTCCATGGGTTTGATTAAATTTACAAATTGGGATGCACCAGTGTGAAAAATATCCGGTATATGTAAACCCGAAGCTATTTCGGACTTATATTTCGCAACGATTGCGCCGGCGCTAAGAGGGGTATACTCCACCTGTATGCCGAATTTTTGTTTGAAGGCTTGCTGCACGGCCGCCCGTGCCTGGGGGGGAACCGCTGTTGCATATACGGTCAAAACCCCTTCCTTCCGGGCGGCTTCGATCAACCCCTGCCACTCTGACTCTTGTGTGGAAGCGGGCTGCCCTGCAGGGGTTTCCCCTGGAGTCAGAGTAATTACCAAAGCCGTGACAAGAGCCATAGCAAATAATGAAAGCAATCTATTCTTCATCCTTTTCATTTTTACCCCCCTAATTAACTGTCGGCGTTCAAAAAAAATTTACCGGGATGATTTTGCCGGTCTCGACACAATCTAAGATGATGGAGAATTCAATGGAAAACCATCGAGTATTTCTAATTTAGCTTCCGCCTCGTAGGATGTCAATAAGATAATGGATTCTCTCATTTCCTTCCTGGCGGGCGGTCCACTGCAGCCGATGGAATCCGGGTTGGCGTCATGGATGGTATGCCGGGCCTTGAAAGGGTATTTATGGAGATTTTGGCACAGAAAAATTTTACACATAATTGTTGACAGCACTTGTTTATTTTAGGAAAAGCAGAAAGCGGCAGCATTGCGCAATAATCCGGGAAAATCCTGATTTTCCTGAAGGAGGACAAAATGAGCATGTACAACTTCCCCGAACCCTGTGCACCCAGATATAAAAAACCCCGAAGTTTTGAAGATTGCCTGCCTCATGCACGATCGATGATCTGCAAAGTAACGGGAACGGAACGGCCGAGCATCGGTGTCGCAACGCGCTTCCATATCAAAAAAGGTGACCAAGTACTTATCGTGACAGTTCCTGACCAGGACAAATATGTGGCAGAAGCCGTCAAACAGGCTATATTGGAAAGCGGCGCGGAAAAAGTTGACTTCATTTATCCGCAGGACCTGGTCGGGAAAGATCCTCAGCATTATAGCGTTGCGGACGGTTGGCGGGAAGCGGAACTGCTGGAAGAAGGCAAGGCCTCGGGAACCGCAACAGACCTTTTAACCGGTCTGGGACTCGGCGAAGCCGCGGGCCGTTATCTGGATGAACACCCCGAGTATACCATAGTATTTCTGGATGTTGCCGGAGGCAACGCCAAGAGGGCCTTAGGAAAGCATGCTGAAAAATTCGGAGGGTATTTCCCTTTCAACAACTGGGAGTGGTTCCTTTCCCGGGCGCATACGTTTCCACTGGAACTTTGGCAGGCCATAGAAAAAAAACTCGTGGAACCGCTTGGAAAAGCTGCGGACGTAAGAATAACCGATCCCGAAGGAACTCATCTGGAGTTTTCTTTGACCCCAGAAGAAGCAAAAAGGTGGGAAGGCTATGCCATGCTGCACGGTCATCTGATCTTTAGTCCCCTGCATGCCACATCCGGGGAATACAGGGAGCACAGACCGGGAACTTTGGATGCGCCGATGGTATTTCCGAAAGTAACCGGAGTCCTGGCGGGCACCTCAAATCATTGCGGATTTTTTCCCCGCATCGAGACCTATTTCGACCAGGACCGTCTGGTGGATGTGAGGGGAGGCGGAGAATACGGTGATCGCATCAGAAAAATCCTTGATAAAAATAAAGACATCCAGTGGCCGGGCTACCCCGAAAGAGGTTATTTCTGGTTCTGCGACACCGCCCTATGTACCTCCGTAGGCGCGTTCCGGCGCACTTCCGACATGTTTGACAGCCTGTGGATCTATCCGAATCTTCTCGAACGCACACGCGCAGGGGTATTTCATCTCGGTTTTGGTAGCCGGGCATCCCGCGGTGAAGAGGAGTTTGACGCCTATGCAAAAGAACACAATCTCCCGAGGGGTCATATTCATGTCCACAACTACTTTGCCACTTTCGAAGTCAGAATTCAAGGGAGCCGCAACTGGTATAAAATTGTCGACAAAGGTTGGATAAGTGCGATGTCCGATCCGGATATCCGTGCGATTGCTGCCAAATATGGACTGCCGGACAAGTTGCTGAGTTACGATTGGGTCCCTCCCCTTCCGGGCATCAACTGCGATGGAGATTACCTGAAAGATTATGCGCCGAATCCCATGGCATATCTAAAGAGCCGCCTAGAAAAAAGCCAAACGATTTAAGGCGGCGCCACTGGAATCGTTCCAGGCTGTTGGACACGGTTTGTGGCGAACTTTACGCATATTTCCTGACTCGGTACACCTTATATAGCTCTGCCCTTAAAGCCCACCTCCGCTCATCTTGTTGCAATGCTCCGGGGCACCATCGGTTACCACGTTGATATTTAATCCATTCAAAAAAGGTATGAATCAAAGGGCGCCAAAGAGTTCTCACAGTATTCCTGCACGCTCTTTAAGATTTGTTTTCGGTTTCCACTTGCTTCGCAGCATGTGGAAACGATAGTTTCAGGAAGCGTTCCATCTGTGACCACATGGCGACCACAAGTGCGGCATCCATCGAATTGGTCACCCGGCATCTCTCCCAGTATTGGTCACCGGCCCAATCATCAGGATCGAAGGTGGTATTCCCGGAGCTATTTATTTGTTTTTCCAATTTTTATGCTGTTTTTCTGAAGTATTAGGCATGTCTAACACACCCTCCTATTCAAAATCTTTTCAGCGGTCTTGCCAGATACAGCATAACTGGCAGTCTGGTGCCGTCCACTATGTCAGCGCCTTAAATGCTGCCTGGGTCGGGTCGCTGTAAAATTCGATCTGCATTTTATCAATCACTTCATCGGGCAGGGTGGCAAAATCTTTGCGGTTTATCGTAGGGATCATAACCCGCCTGGCCCCGGAATCCATGGCAACGCGCACGTACTCCTCTATCTCCTGCGGGTGGGGTCGTTTGCCGGATGGAGCAATTTGACCAGCCCGGAGACCGTTTTTACGATCGCTGTTCTGTCCCGCGCCTCCACGTGGTTTCCAAAAGAAAAATACTTCTCATGCGCATCGGCAAAGTTGCGATTGCGCATTCCCTCATGGAAGATCTCGGAGATGTAATCGGAAATAAACCCAAGATGATCCGTAAAATAGGCGGTCTGCATTTTGGGAATTGCCCAGCCCGGCAGGTAGGCGTGCCAGCGGTCATGAAAGGCCATGTCGTTCCGGATGGAGTCCGGCAGGGCCGAAAAAAGATGGGATATGCGGGCAATGGATTCAATGTCGCCGTCAATGTTGCCGTTAAAGACGATGCCCGCATTGGCCTGGATCGTGCCCTTGTCATCGCCCCGCGAAAAGGACCGCTGCTCCATATAGCCCTTGTACATCTGCTTGTCATTTTCCTTTTTGAAGTTGGGACCGGCCACTTCGTCAAAAGCAACCAGATCATACCGAATGACAAGACCGGGTTTGTCCTTCCGGTTCTTCCATCATAGCCATTCGTCCATATCCAGTTTCAATGTCACATCCGCTGTTGCCAGGATTTCCTCGTTATCGGCATCGAGAACTGCCAGTTGCAGTTTCTGCCCATACCGGCCTTCGGCGCCCGGAACTTTTTCAAGCTTTATTTGTCTGAGGTCGTCTTTTGGGCTCACCGCTACAAAGCCCGACTTGAAAAGCATCTTTCCGGATGCGCCATCCCGGACCTTGACAGTGATCTGCCGGCCCAGATAGCTGCCGTCAATCTCTCCGAACAGGTTCTTCTTGCCCCTTGTCTCCGGCTCGATCTCCACAATGGGTTCCTGGGTGGTAATCTCCGCGATCGGCTTAAGGACGATCCCCGTCTTTTGCGATTTTTTTGCCCACTGGATGCAGACCAGGGGGATAAGCCACTCCTGCAGCGTCGTTCCGCAATGGAAAAAACCGATGCCGCCGTAAGTTTTAAAGCTGTTAACACTCCGGGGGGTCAGGCATTCCAGTTCGCTGCCGGCAATTTTTGTCAGAACGGCCGTCTGGTGTTTGAGATTTTTCCCCACAACAGCCCGCCGCGTTTTCCAGTGGATATCCCCTTGCGGCTTTTCGATGACTTCATGATCTGCGGGAATATAGTGAAAATAGCCGTGATCTGTGGTCAGAAAGGTGCGCCGGTAACCGCTGTCTCTGAGTTTTCGGATCACCCGTGCATACCGTTCAAGGTACGCTTCAGGGCCGGAAAGGGCCAATTCGCCGTCATGCCCCTGGCTGTCGAATTCATCACCGAACAGGAAGATGATCTTGCCTTCGGGAAGTTTAAAGCCGGTCTTAATGGCATCTGAAATCGACAGCATATGGGACGATTTCACCCCAAGCACGGCGGTCAGCCAGTTCCTTCTTGATTCAGCCAGGGCAAGATTCTGGTCAAATCCTGGGGCATGAACGGACCAGCCTTTCTCCGGATCAAAAGAGATCCGCAGGCTTTTCGCATCGCCGGGCAGGGCATAGGCCATACCCAGCTCCGTGGTCGTCGGGACCGGAGCCATACACGCCGCCACGGTCGCAACCGGAGCTGTCTGACCTTCATTGATCAGATCGGCCAGGCGCTTTCCCAGCTCAAAGCGGAAGGCATCGACCATGATGACCGCTGCCGGGTCTTTTTTCTCGGCGAGCTGCGCCGCCAAGGCTTCGCCGGCAAAGGGAAGGGACGTGTGTTCCGGCCAGAACATCCCAGGGCACTCTTTTTTTGGTCCATTGCCCCCAGAACCCCCTGGCATGCTGCCGATAGCTTTCCGTTTTACGGCCAAGATAGGTTGCCAGCTCCTGAAAATGAGCAAACCGGTTGATCTGTTTTATTTCTTCCAGGAATAATATCTTTTCGCCCTTGTAGGATGCCAGCGGCTCCGACAGAGTGCAGGACTTTATTTCCGGTACAGGTTGAAGGTTCAACAGGGTATCGGCTTTTTCCGCGAGAATTTCAAGCTTCGGCAGAAGCTGAAGATCCCGTTGCCATTGGTCCAGAAGCTCCAGCGCCCGCTTTCTGCTGTTGCCCGGCGGGATGATCCACTCCGACCCAGGGAAATGCTGCGGGCCGAGTTTCAAGGCGGCATCTGTGGCCAGAAGTCGGGCTACCGCCCGGATCAGCCATTTGTCCGGGTCGTCTGGGTCCGGTTCCGGAAATCCGAAGTCGGCAGTCACGCGGCGTTTGAACAGGCGGCGTTTTTCAGCGCTGATCCGCTCCTCGAACGGTTTTCCTATCTCTGCCAGAACCGTCAAAACAGGCCCTGCGGATATCAGATCATCGGGGGTGATCTTTTTCCATTTGGAAAGGGGTTCGTCCAGTTTTGCCAGGGCGTAGGCCAGAAGATCCTCTCTGACATCTTCTTCCTGGGCGCGGGTGATCTCCACCCCGTATTCCCGCAGGGCCTCCAGAAGTGAGATCTCTCGAATAACAGCTTCTCCTTCAAAAACTCGAAAATAGCTCAGATCACTTCTTTTTACAGGCAGCCAGACGACACGCGGTTTCCGTTCCTCCTTGGCAAAACAATGCCGGAGCAGCAACTCGCTGCCTTCGTCCGCCCACAGTTCGATTGTATCCCCACAGGTTTTCTGAAGAAGCTCTTTCCACTCCCGCTGGCAGTCGCACCAGAGGATAAACGGCGCCGGCGCAACCGGTTTGGATAAAACGGCTTGGATCTGTTCATGCATCCAATTTTTGAATGAAACGATCTTTCACACTGGCGCCCCATCCAAATTGATGATTTCGATCCACTGAATATATCTTTTGAAATCATCGAGGTTATGCGTCAGCAGCCGCTTCACACCATGCACCTGCATCACGGCGACAATATTGGCATCGTGAATCTGTTTCCCTCCGACAGCGCTGTTGTCCACAATCGTATGTAATCTGGCGACAGTTTCGCGGTTTTCATCAAGAAGCGTGAACGCTTCAATAAATTTCCCAATATTGTGGAGCGCTGCGGATCGCGCCGCATCATCGGGTGACACCCCGCGCGTGAATACCACAAGATATTCACGGACGATTTGTGGACTGATGGCGCATGCAATCCCGTCTGTCATCAACTGATTTAACATGCCGAGCGATTTTGCCTGAAAGGGCGATTCGTCATTCGTGGCATAGATGAGAATGTTCGTATCTATGAAAATGGTCTCAGCGTCCATTGTCATGGTAAATCTCCTCTCTGCGGAATGTTGAGTTTTTCGGCCACCCTTTCATACGAATCGGTTTCAATTCCAAGAGCTGCTTCTGTTTTTTGATCAGCCGGTTGCCTTCAGAGATAGCTGCCTCATCGGTGATGATCATGATTTTATGCTGACCGGGTTTCAACAGATTTCCTGTATGTATGACGGCAGATCCGTCAGGAGACACCTTAATTACGACTTCGACGGCTCTCATAATATTTCCTCCTGTTCATTGGTTAATGAATCCTTTACTCCCACCAGCCCGGCTGGGGCAATTTCCCTTCCCGGCACCAGCGCCGTTCATCGTCGCGCCAGGCGGCCCGGTCGGCAAGGGCTTTTTCCACATCCTTGCCTGCCAGCACGTCCGTTGTCAACAGGCCGGCCTTTTGAAGCGGCGCGATGTTTACCCGCACCCCGTCGTTGATGTCCGGCTGATAAAGGCTTTCCTGCTGCACAAATTCAAGCGCCGTTTTTGGCGGCGGGCGCCTTACGTTCAGGCTGGACAGTTGATCAAACATGTCCTGTTCGGCCAGCCACACCTCCCACGTCAGTCCTGCCAGCCCCCCCCTTTTTTTATTATTAGGCAGGCTTTGGTAGCTTTTTGCGCCAGACAGAATGAGCAGGATAACAGATTGAATATTTTAAGAATTCTAAATGCCATTTTCTAACAATTAATAGGTTGATTTGTCAAATAAAATTCAGGCAATAGATTTTGAGCCTATTTTTAAAACAAGATAGCGCTCTTAAGTTTTTAGGTTTTAAAAAATTGAGGTCAAACCATATCGATTTTTTGCTTCGATGCTTGCCTAAGATACGTACTGAAACATCTTCAATCAAACCGACCGATAAGAGAGTAGTTGGTGTGTTTCCGGTAGGCGTGCTTTACTCGGCTGACCGGGATAGAATCATGTAGCGCCATCCCAATACCAACAGGGAGGATGGCCTATGAATAGCAGCAATATC
>JAUYIZ010000345.1 GCA_030688615.1 Desulfobacterales bacterium
CCCATCCATAAATGAGATAGTTTTTGCAAGATCAAGGCGGGCGAGAATTTCAACCGGAGGAATACATTGAGTATTTTGAGGATTGAAATTCGGAGCCCAACGCAGATATTGCGGAAAATAGCCATTTATGGATGGGCACTAACTACCCTCCCCTCGATCTCGGCTTTAAGTTTCCGGCTGACATCTTCGCTGAGGGCCTTTTTCATAACCTTCTGACCGTCGCCGGACATGGGAAACTCATCAACGATTTCAAGTCGTTCGGGCAGCTTATAAGGCGCGATATTCTTCCCCTTTAGAAAATCGATCATCTCGTCAAAGGTGAATTCCCGGCCGGGCTTTGGAATCACGTAGGCGCACGCCTTCTCGCCCATCACCGGATCGGGCATGGCCACCACCGCCGCGCTGAATACCTTAGGATGAGTCAGCAGCATATCTTCTATCTCGCCGGGAATGATATTCTGCCCGCCGCGGATGATCATGTCTTTTTTACGCCCCACGATGTATAAATTTCCCTGATCATCAAACCTGCCCAGATCCCCGGTGTGAAACCAGCCGTCGTCCTCATCCCCCCAGACCTGCCGCGTCGTTTCCGGATCCCGGAAATAGCCGGAAGGCGCTACGGCCCCCCGGGATACGATCTGGCCGGTCTCTCCCGGCAAAACCTCTTTGCCCGCTTCATCCAGAAGCTTAACTTCCATTCCGGGATAAATTTTCCCCACGGAACGATGGCGCACTTCCGGCGGATCATCAAAGCAGGTCGAGGAAATATTCCCCCCGTCAATGGACCCCAGGTCATTAATAATGCGGCAGCCCATCTTTTCTTCCAACTCTTCCGCCAGGCTCTGGGGGCAGCTGGCCCCGGCGTAAAAGAATGCCCGCAGAGAGCTGAGATCGTATCGGTGAAAGTCGGGATGCCGCAGCATCCTGACCATCTGAGCCGGAACCCCGCTGGCCACGGTCACCTTTTCCTGCGCGATGATTTTCAGGGCGTCCTGCGGTTCAAACTTCTCCAGCAGAACCACCTTGTTGGCCAAATGGGGAGCGGTATAACAACAGAGGATGCTGCAGGCACCGCCGATGACCGGTGCAAAAGCCGCACAGACATCTTCAGGGGTCATCTTCCAGCGCACCATATTCACCGGCCCGATAAACGACAGGTTGTTGGGCCGTTCCACGAATTTAGGAAATCCGGACGTTCCCGAGGTCATCTTCAGGAGTATGACATCCAGGGGGCCAAAGCTGGTTTTTTTAAGATAGTCAGCCGGGTATTTTTCGTCCAGGGGCTCCCGGCTCAACTGATTGACAGATAAAGCCCCTTCAGGCGCCGGGTCATCCAGAACGAAGATATATTTCAGTTTGGGCAGCTGCGGCCGGATGTCCCGAACCATCCGGTAATAATCAAATTGCCGGTACGAGGTCATCAGAACGATGCCCACCGCTTCGGTATGGGCCAGGATATGGGTCATTTCATGATGACGGAGGGTCATGAGAGCAGGCAGCCCCAGAATGCCCGCTTTGACCAGGGCATGGGGCAGCAGCATGGTTTCGACCCGGTTGGGCAGCTGCGTGACGATGATTTCATCTTTCCGGATGCCAAGGGCCAGCAACCCCAGGGACACCCGATCGATCCAGCGCTTGGCCTGGGACCAGGTCATTCGGGTCCTGGAATCGGCGACCGCATCTTTATCCGGGTGATTTTTCGCATTCCGGTCCCATAGTTCGGCGATACTCGGCCGCCCCCAGTATTCTTCCCGCATATACCGGTCCATCATTTCCCGGGAATGTCGCGTAGGTTTCATGACTCTCGGTCCTTTCCCGGGTTAATCGGCTGCCGCCTGTTGCAATGCACCGATGGAGCAGAATTGAACACAGGTCGGATTTCCGCCGCAGAAATCGCACACCAGGATCTTGCCCAGCTCTTCCTGCCACCAGATGGCATGGTAAGGGCAGGCCCCGACGCAGTTTTCACACGCGTTGCAGGCCTCTTCGTCCACCCGGATCAGGCCCTGCTCATCCTGACGGAGCGCCTCGGCCGGGCAGGCCCCGACACAGGGCGGGGAGGAACACTGCCGGCAGATGCGGGGTTCAGACATCAACTGCTCATAATCATCGACGACACGAATGCGGGCCTTGCCCATATTGACCACCTGTTCATGAAACAGACTGCAGGATATTTCACACAACCGGCAGCTGGTGCATAACCGGGCATTGACTTTGATTTTCTCGTTGTGAGCCATCGGATTATCCTTTCAAACCCAACCTTTCCAGTGTCTGCGGGGTGGGCCGCCCCTGCGCATCCCATCCGTGCAGGGCATAATACTGGTCCAAAAATTTTTCGTACTGGTCCCTGTCGATGCGCGTGGGTCCCTCGACGGTCATCCACCCGGCGGGCAGAAGATCATCCTTGCGGCTTCCCACGCCCAGCGCGATCAACAGGAGCCTTTCGGTAGTATAGATCCGTTCGGCGGTTTCTTTTAACTGCTCCACCGGCATCTCAAGTCCGGTGGATAACCGGATCAGTTCGCTGTATTCCCGGTATTGGGGCGCGTGGGGACTGTTAAAAACCGTCTGGAAACGGCAGTTGCCCAGCGAATCGCACAGGGTATTGAGCAACTCGTGCCACCATATCATCCGGGCCTTTCCCTCATAGGATGAAAAATCCGGGGATACGTACCCCCCGTAAAGATTCTCCAGCACATCCGCGGGCAGGCGCAGGACATCAATACCCGGCCGGCTCCGATGGACATGGCCCGGCAGGGAGGCAACCCCCATGGACATGGCAAAACTTTTCACTGCGCCCCATCCCGGCGGACCGGCCGGCATATTTTTGATCAGGTGCATATGACCGGCGGCTTTGGCGGTCAGGTTTTCCAGCGCATAGGCCCCATCGGCCAGGATATCGCCGAAACCTCTTCGGTGAGCGATATCCTCGATCAGCTTTTCGATGGCGCCGATGTCCCCGCCCTCCAAAGCCTGCCCGGTGTCACCGGCATCTATGATGCGGTCTTGGTAAAGACGCATGGCAAAATTGATCATGATGCCCAGCTGGGTGACATCCAGCCCCAGATGGTTGCATCGATTGGAAAAATAAAGGACGCTTTCCAGGTCAAAATTGCCCAGTTCCAGTCCGACACCCATAATCGCACCATATTCCGGACCTTCCCCGCTGAATTTTCCGAATTTCCCCCCGGGAACCAGGTGGCGATGCCGGCAATGGACGGCACACGTCGTACAGGCGGCCATCCCCACTGAAAAAGGGAGCAAATTCTCGGCATATAAATGTTTTCCCCTTTCACCGACGACCCCTCCCGGCACCGGGCGGTTACCTCTCCAGCCCCCCTGATGGGCGACGCTGAACAGCAGCGGCGTGCCCAACCGTCCCAATGCCTTGATCCATTTCCTTTCCATGAGCCGGTCATACTCTGTCTTAAAGTAGGCCAAGAGCTGCCGGGGGTGGGCCAGCGTCACATCCTTGCTTCCCCGGACGGCCAGCGCCTTGAGGTTCTTTGCGCCCATCACCGCCCCCATGCCGGTCCGGCCCGCGGTATCCTTGGGGCCGGTGACCACATTGGCAAACCTGACCTGGTTTTCTCCGGCCACGCCGATGGCGGCAACCTGGACCCGGCTGTCGCCCAGTTCCTCTTTAAGGGCCAACTGCGTCTGCCAGGTATCCTTTCCCCAGAGATGCCCGGCGGCTTTAATTTCTATCCGGTCATTGGTTATTTCAAGATAGACCGGATCGGCGCTTTTTCCGGTAATCACAAGATGATCAAAACCGGCATACTTCAACTCGGCCCCGAAGTGGCCCCCGCAGTTGGAATCACCGATATTGCCGCAGGCCGGCGACATGGCCGTCAAATTGAATCGGCCGGCGCCGAACCCCAATGCGCCGGTCAGCAGCCCGACGCCGAATATCAAAGGATTTTCCGGTCCGAGAGGATCCATGCCAGGGTGAATCAACGAAGAAAGCAGGTGCATGTTAATCCCCCGGGCGCCCAGGTATTTTTCCCGCCACTCCAGCGGAATCACCTCTTGTTGGACGGTCCCCCGGGTCAAATCGATGTAGGCTATCTTTCGGGTCAGCATCTTGTCTTTCTCCTTTTTTATCGCTCCGCAGGCTACCCGCCGGCCAGCATGCTGTTGATCACGACTTCATCACCGTCGCCAACCCTGGTGGAAAGATCATGGGCGGACTCCCCGTTGATGAAAATGACATAGGCCAGGTCCAGTTCGCCATTTTCGTCCAATAATTCTTCCCCGACGGTCCTGTCATGGCCATCAGACATGTGAGTGATCATCTCTTTGAGTGTGCCGCCGTGCCAGTCCAGTTTGATTTGCCTTTGATGCAACAATATGCTCAAGTAGCCGAAAATTTGAACATGAACTGCCATAAACTCTCTCTGGAGACCTCTGCAAAACGCCCGGCCCGCCGGATGCCCAAGGGGTCGGTCTTTTTAAACCATGTTTATTCAATTAGCCAAATACTGTCAACCATAAAAATCCCGCCGCATACCGCACGGCCGGCGGCCCTGAGAAGTTGACCCTGTGCTGAGGATAAAAATCCCACTTCAGGCAATCAGGGCTTGCATTCCGGCTGTCTTCATGGGAAATATCGACCATGGACAAACCCGAATCCCATGCTACGGACGTGCTGGTTGTCGGCGGCGGCAATGCCGCGCTGTGTGCCGCCATAACCGCCCGGGAAGCCGGCGCGAGGGTGATTTTGGTCGAAAGCGCCCCCAGAGAATTCCGTGGCGGAGACAGCCGCCATACGCGCGTTATCCGCTGCCTGCACGAAGCTGAAAACGACCATGTGATCGGCTCGTATGGTGAAGATGAATTCCGGCACGATCTGTTCAGCGCAACCGGAAGCCGGGCCAACGAGCGGCTGGCACGGTTGACCATCCGCCAATCCGCGACCCTGGAAAAATGGATGATGGACCACGGCGTCATGTTTCAGCCGCCCACCCGGGTCACTTTCCCGCTGGCCCGGACCTGCGCCTTTTTCCTGGGCGGCGGCAAAGCCATGATCAACAGCTACTACGCCGCGGCGCTCAGGCTCGGCGTCGAGGTGTGGTACGAGGCAGAGGTCCGGGATCTTGAGCTTCGCAGCGGCACATTTGTCTGTGCATCTTTTCTTAGGGCCGAACGGCCCGGAAGCATCCGGGCCAAAAGCGTTGTTTTGGCCGCGGGCGGATACCAGGCAAACCGTCAATGGCTCAAAGCTTTGTGGGGAAACGGTGCGGACAACATCATCTTCCGCGGCTCCCCATATAACCAGGGCCGCGTGCTTGAGGTTCTGTACGATCAGGGCGCCCGGCCGGTGGGTGACCCTCGCGGATATCGCGCGGTGGCCACCGACGCGCGTTCCCCCAGGTACGACAGCGGGCTCGTCACCCGGATCGACTCGATTCCCCTGGGCATCGTCGTTAACCGGCACGCCCGGCGTTTTTACGACGAGGGCGAGGACCGGCAGTCAAAACCCTACGCCATCTGGGGCTGCCTGGCGGCCGAGCAACTTGGTCAGATCGCCTTTTCGATTATCGACGCAAAATCCATCGACCTGATTAAGCCTTCGGTGTATCCCCCCGTCCAGGCCGGCACGATCCGGCAGCTGGCCGGGCGGTTGGAACTTGATCCGGACGTGCTTGAAGAAACCGTGGCCCGCTTCAACCAATCCACCCGGCCCGGCCCTTTTGATGCCGATCATGCGGATCAGTGCACCACCGCCGGTCTGGATCCGCCCAAGAGCCATTGGGCGCGACCCCTGGATAAGCCGCCCTATTACGGGTATCCGTTCCGGCCCGGGATCACATTGAACTACATGGGGGTTGCCGTGGATGAAAGGGCCCGGATCATCCTGGGCAACGGCCGTCCGGCAACGAACATTTTCGCCGCCGGCGCCATAATGGCCGGCAATGTCATGGGCGACGGCGATCTGGCCGGATTCGGGATGACCATCGGCACGGTCTTCGGGCGGATCGCAGGAATGGAGGCCGCCGGCCATGCCAACGACTGACCTGCTCCAGCAAGCCCGCCGCATGATGGTAATCTGCAACTGGTGCCGCTATTGCGAGGGGTTCTGCGCGGTTTTCCCGGCCATGATCCTCCGGCGCGACTTTCCGGACCCCGACTTGAAATATCTGGCCAATCTTTGCCACAATTGCCGCGATTGCTATTACGCCTGCCAGTATGCGCCCCCGCACACCTTTGCGGTGAATGTGCCCAAAACCTTTGCTGAACTGAGGCTGAGCACTTACCGGGATTTTACCTGGCCCGGCTTTCTCGCGGGGCTGTTTCATCGAAACGGCCGGGCGGTCGCATGGATTACATCTTCGAGCACAGCGATACTTTTTTTACTGGCCATGGTCTGGGCAGGACCGGCAACGGTCTTCTCGGCTCACCTGGGCCCGGACGCCTTTTACGAAGTGATTCCCCGCCGGATGATCATCCTGCCCGCCTCTTTTCTGGGTCTTTACAGCATTACGGCACTGCTCATGGGGCTGGCTGCATTCTGGCGTGAAACCGGCGGTCATGCCGGAGAACTCATGGATCTGCGAGCGCACGCCTGCGCGGCGCGGGATGTTTTGCAGCTCAAATATCTGGATGGGGGCGGTTTCGGGTGCAACTATCCGGACGCGCGCTTTTCCCGTCTCCGGCGCTGGTTTCATCACCTGGTTTTTTACGGTTTCATGCTCTGTTTTGCCGCCACGACCGTCGCCGGCATTTATGATCATTTTCCCGGCTGGAAAGCTCCCTACCCGTTCTGGAGCTGGCCGGTTGTGCTGGGAACCGCCGGTGGGTCGTCCCTTCTGATCGGTTCCGGAGCGCTGATTTATTTGAAACGCAGGATGGACCCGGCGCCGGCTGCTTCTCTTTCCTTCGGCATGGACATGGGGTTTCTGGCGCAGCTGTTTCTGACCGCGCTGACAGGTCTTTTGCTCCTGGCCCTGAGGGAAACTCCGGCCATGGGGACCCTGCTGATCGCGCATCTGGGCCTTGTGACGGGCCTGTTCATCAGCCTGCCGTACGGCAAGTCCGTTCACGCGATCTACCGCTATGCCGCCCTGGTCCGGAATGCTATCGAAAAGTTTCGTGAAGAAACTCAGATAAAAAAAGTGTGAAAACCGGATCTTTAATTTCATTGTTGTTCCAGCTTGACTATGATATACATTCTAATCTTCCAACCGCACCTGATTTCGACCTCATCTGACTCAGAACCGTGACAAGAAAGAGGTATTTTAGGCCATGGTTTTTTGGAATATCCTATCATAGACGGGCAACCATGCGGTTAACGCAGACCACCAACGTCACCTGGATCAAACCGATTTCCACTCACATCAATCCAAGGAGGACCAAACATGAATAGATCAGGCGGAAAACATTTCATGGCATCAATTCTGGCGATTTCTGTCGCCGTTACGTTAATGGGTTACGTCAAAGCCTCCGCGCAATGGGAGGCGCAATGGCAGAAGACCCTGGAAGCCGGGAAAAAAGAAGGCAAGGTTTCGGCCTATGTCGGTCTTTTATCACCTGCGGTGAGAAAACAGGCGCCGATTTTCACGAAAAAGTTCGGCATCGAACTCGAGGTTACGCCCGGCAGGGGCGCCGATCTATCACGAAAGCTGCGCACGGAAAAAACGGCCGGGTTGAATCTTGCCGATGTTGTGATTGCTGGAGGCAATACGCTGTATGCGGTCAAGAAAATGGGCCTGACCGAGCCTATGGAAAACAACCTGATCCTGCCGGAAGTGACCAATCCAAAGCTCTGGTACCGGCTGGACACTCTTCCCTGGTTTGACAATGACAGGCATCTATTCCGCTTTTATGCCTATCCGAATCGCGATATATCCATCAACACCGACCTTGTAAAACCGGGGGAGCTGCAATCGTGGCATGACCTTTTAAAACCCCAGTATAAAGGAAAGATCGTGTGGAGCGATCCTACCATGTTCGGCAGCGGCTTTAATGGTTTTTGCAGCAAAATTCTGAGCAAGGTCACCGATGAAAATTTCTACCGTCAGATGGTCGCAACCCAGCAGATCACCCTGTCTAGAAACCTGCGCCAAATGGCCGAGTGGCTTGCCAAGGGAAAATATGCCGTGGCCATTTCGGTGGAAGGCCGTCCCATAACTGAAATGTTAAATGCCGGCGCGCATATTGCTTATGCAACCGTGAAAGAAGGTACCTACCTGAGTCATGATGCCGGAGTGTTAGGCATGGTGGCCAAGGCGCCGCATCCGAATGCCGCCAAAGTATTTGTCAACTGGCTGCTGAGCAGAGACGGACAGGATTTTGCCCAGCGGGCAACCCGATATATGTCTGCCAGAAATGATATACCCACGGAAGGCATTGTCAACCCGGACACTATGCGGGTGCCCGGAGAGACATACTTTGCGGCCGCCAGCAGCATTGAGAAATGGGTAATGGAGGAGCAGGAAAAATATATTGCACTGGCCAAGGAGATCTTCGGTCCCCTGATCGGCAGATGACCATTATTCAGCCCTTACTGGCATAAGTAAATGAATGCCCTGCATTTGCACCAGGACATGTCTGATTTCATTTTTGGTCATGGCCACCGGTGGCCGGGCATGGCGCTTTGCTTTGGCAGGCTCGATTTGCTGCTCAACGGGGTTATCCAATACGTGCCGGTATAGAAAGACAATTGCATTGAGCGCTTGCCGCCGGGTTGAGGCTGAAACCTTCAAATCAATGGCAAGATGGCTCAGAAAGGCTTCGATTTGGGCCTTTCCATGTCGCGTGGGTGTATTGCGCCAAAGTATTTGATGTATCGCACGATCCAGTCGCAGCAGGTCTGTTCTGTCCGGTAGGCGTAATGATGATAACGAAGGACCTGCTGCCGGACCTGGTCCAAAAGCTTCAGGCGCGGGTTTGGTCTGAATTTTCGTTAATTTTCCATCATATCCTTTACATAATGTTAATATATGGAAAAATCTATAGGTCAATTTTCCATGTTTAGCCATTTAATATGAAAATAGATGGAAAATTTTCCATGTATCCTAACTGTTAAAGCACGATGATGGAAAAACCATGCGCATAGTCATTATTGGAGTTATTTCGTTTTTAACCGTTGCTTGTGCAGCCACATACATACAACCAACAACTGTTGCCCCTAAAACATCCTCCTCGGTAAATGCCTCAAAAAGCGACATCCTGAATTCTGCCAAGAGGGTGCTTATCACCGAGGGTTTCCAGATCACCAACTCAGACGATTCGGCTGGTGTCGTCTCCACTGCGCCAAGAAACCTTCGCGTTACCCCTGAACAAGCTGATTGCGGTACAACAATGGGCCTCGATTATCTAAAAGACAAAAGAACATCTACCCGCGTTGGTTTCGGTGTAATCGTTGAGGATGGAAGAGTCACAGTTAAATCCACAATCGAAGGGGAGTACAAACCTGGCGCAGTGGATCAGAACATAACACTAATCTGTGTATCTCGTGGTCAGCTAGAAAATGAAATTCTAGCAAAAATCACCGCTGGTATTTCGCGGTAGTGTTGGCCCAACAAAGTGCTCAACGCTGACTGCGAGAAGGCGCGCCGCTTCGCAGCACACCTCCTCGCAGCAGGTTAGCGCCGCGATTAGAAAACTATAAAGGCGAATTCATGCGGTTACCACCAAGTGTTAAACAAAAGTACTTGAGCCGACTCGAGCAGATCATAGCCAAAGGAGAAAGTGTTCCAATTAACACAAAGTCAGTCCCGTCTGGCGGAGATTATCTTACGGGCCAGACGAACTATAAGCAAGTTAAGGTCGTCGATTGGCCTAGTTTCGTTGAGTGGCGTACAAACGCAATCACACTGATAGACCAAATAGTGCCAAAGTGGTCTTCACACAGGCAAACAGTTGAAGGCTTCAGCGCACTTTCCAACGAGCCAGATCGTCTGGAGTTTGGAGTATCTTTCTTGAAATCACTCAGGGACGATCTTGAGAACGACTATTTCCGTGATTTGACTTCTGAAATAGAAGCAGAGTTGACGGCAGACTATATGGGCCAAGCCGAGCGCCTTCTGATTGAAGGTACTGCAGGTCAATTTGACCACGTTCCTGCCGCTGTGCTCGCGGGCGCCGTACTGGAGAAGACCCTCAAGAGTATCTGTGAAAACCTGAACCCACCTGAGCCAATAGTGACCGACAAGGGAGCGCCGCTAAAGCTTAATGTATTAATAGATACTCTAAAAAAGCGTAAAGTGTACAATGAACTAATGGCCAAGCAGTTGCGGGCTTGGGCGGCCATCCGAAATAGCGCAGCGCACGGCAATTTTGAGGAGTTCAACCGAAGCCAAGTTGAGCTAATGCTTTCAGGAATCAACTCGTTTTTAGGCCAGTACATATAAACACATGTTTTTCTAACGAACGGCTGAAGCTGGACTTGGTAAAGCGCGCCAGCGCTTTACCAAGTTGCTTAGCCGTGCCGTTATGGACATAAAGCCATATAAATAGCCATATTATTATATTGACACATATCTTGATCTGCCGTATCATAGGCCCATGGAAAAACGAACTGATTTTGAATGGGATTCCGCTAAAGAGCAACTGAATCAAAAAAAACATGGCGTCTCTTTTGCCATGGCACAGCTTGCTTTCCTGGATCATAATCGTGTCATCTTGGAGGACCTGGAACACGGTGATGATGAAAAGCGATATTATTGCCTTGGTAAAGTCTCTGGTGGAATTATGACCGTAAGATTTACTTACCGAAATTACAAAATCAGAATTTTTGGTGCCGGATATTGGCGGAAAGGAAAGAGAATCTATGAAAGAGAGAATAAAATACACGGATGAGCCAATGGGAAGGGTAAAAGTTATTTCAGACTTTCTCCCTTCACCTGAAGAGCTGGCTTTGAAAGATGAAACCGTTAAGGTCACCATTGCCCTCAGCAAAGCCAGTGTAGAGTTTTTTAAAAATGAAGCAAAAAAATATAACACGCAGTATCAAAAAATGATTCGTAGGCTATTGGATGAATACACCGCCCATCGTCCATATGGGGATAGGGACGCCCATCGCTGAGCGCCCCTCCCACAGCACCGGATATACGGGTCACGTATCCGGCGGTTCGGCTGGTCAAGGCAGGCACAAATAAGACAACATCTGGCCTACCGGGCCTTAAAAGCAAGACGATACCGGCATTTCAGCGACTGCTGCATGATGCCGATAAGAACACGCTCTTTGATAGCCACGACCATTTACCCAAGCCATTCGGTTGGGGACCGTTCGGGCCTTCGTCGGGGTGAGACCTCCGCGTCTATTCCACCGCAGCTCGTTTCCACCGACTACTATGCCCTCTGCTGACTTCTGCCACGCGATAGTCTCCCCTTACGGTTCGATCAGTCCTTTAATGGACACGCGGCAGATCTCCCGGGGTAAACACGCATCTTTCCGCACACGAGCGCCGAGTATACCTACCTGGCCTAAGATGGATAGAGGACTTTACCTTGTGTTGCAGGCTCGTCCCACCAGGTCCGCCTAACTCGGTTCTTGTCCATCGCCCCGTGCGTTCGCGGTACCCTGCCTCGGCAAGGCGGCTTCCTCTCCGAGCACCGTCACCGGATACCCAGTTGCCATACCGCTATACCCTTCGCCTCCATCCGGCTGGGTTTGGGACTTGATGAGCTTTAAAATAAAGAGTAAGCTCAACGCACCCTTAAGAATGCGTGCCGTGCCCGGCACACAACATGGCACTTAACTCAGACGGCTAGATCCGGCGTTTTGGACGACAATGTATTTAACATCATTTTGTACTTACTGGACGTCTTTTTCCCTTAATCCGCCGCTGGTTAGTTTCGCGTTCCCGGCGACTGCGTCGCCGGGAATCGCGGCGCTGACTTCG
>JAUYIZ010000253.1 GCA_030688615.1 Desulfobacterales bacterium
CAGAAATTGCGCTGGATTTTGGTTCGAATTCAAGACGTCCCGGCGTGTTCATACCCTTCGTATTCACCCGCCGGGGCAACGCAGAAGTCGAACCAAAAGACAAGCAAGATTGGGGAATTTATTTTTTCCACGGCCCTAACCATCAGCAGGATATTTCTTCAAAATGAAAGCAAGCCCCATTCAAACAAGCTCCCGCTTGACGGGCGGTTGCAGGGTCAGGTTCGTTGCCGGGTGGCCGGGGATACGGCGCTGCATTGTTGCTGCATGGATCGTGCCGCTGTTCTTGCTGCCCGGATGCCAGAGCCCCAATGCATACCGCCTGCAGGCCGACCAGGCGGCAAAGCACATCATCGAGGAAAAACAAAAGCAGGCGCTGGGCAAAACCGAAGCCTTCAGCGTGGAAGCGCCCGGCGACCTTCTCCGGCGACGTCTTCTGCTCGAGCAGAAATTGCCTTACTCCGGTGAGGCGTCACTGGGTGCGGACCGGCTGAAAAAAATCGAGCACTGGCCGGAAAATGATTACCCCCGGTACCTTTCGTCCGCCGAATCGCCGTTGCCGCTCGAGCCCGATAAGCCCCTTCAACTATCTTTGTTGCAGGCGCTGCAGGTTGGCGCCCGCAATAGTTTGGAATATCAGACGCGCAAGGAAGAAGTTTTTCGTGCTGCCCTGGATCTGGACCTGGAGCGCGACCCGTTTCGCAGCACGTTTAAGGGCCGGGTGGAAAATCTTGTCAGCGTCGATGCCGGCGGAACATCCACGGTGGGCGGCCTGGAAGAAAAAGGGGCTTTCAGCCAGGGCAGAAAATTCAAGAGCGGCATCGATGTAAGCGCGGCGCTGGCCGTTGATCTGGTCAAATTGCTGACACAGGGCACCGCCTCGACACTGGGCATGGTCGCCGATACGACCATTTCCATTCCGTTGTTGAGGGGCTCGGGAAAACATATCGTCACCGAACCGCTGACCCAGGCCGAACGCAATGTCATCTATGCCATCTATGAATTTTCCAGATTCAGGAAAACCTTCGCGGTCAAGGTCGCCAGGGACTATTTGAGGGTGCTGCAAAGTCTCAACGAGGTGGAAAACTCTGCCGAAAACTACCGGAATTTAATCATATCCAGCCGGCGTTCGCGCCGGTTGGCCGATGCGGGCCGTGCCACGGAAATCGAGGTGGACCAGACGGTCCAGGACGAGCTAAGGGCGCGCAACCGCTGGATCAGCGCGGATGAAGCCTATAAGAACAGGCTGGATGCGTTCAAGGGGCTCCTCGGCCTGCCTCCTGATGCAGGCGTTGTCCTGAGCTCCCAGGAGTTGTCCTGGCTGGTCGGCGCGGCGGCAAATGTGATTGACAGTATCCCGGGTCAGGAGGCATTGGCCGCCGAAGAAAAACCACTGCCGGCGGACGCGCCCGTTGAGCTGGTCAAACCGGGCCGGGACCATGCCGGGCCATTTGAAATGGATCCGTCTGCGGCCGTAAAATTGGGAATGGAGCATCGGCTGGACTTGCGGGTGCTGCTCGGGAAAGTGTACGATGCCCAAAGAAAGGTGGTTGTCGCAGCAGACGCGCTGAGCACGGAACTCACACTGCTCGGCAGGGCCAATCTGGGCGCGTCCCGGAGCCTGGCCGCCGCCGCGCGGGATGACGCCCGGCTGCGCACGGATAAAGGCATATATACGGCCCTGCTGACACTGGATCTGCCTTTGGAAAGAACGGCCGAGCGCAATGCCTACCGGGACAGTTATATCCTGCTGGAGCGGGCTTTGCGGGACGTGCAGAAACTGGAAGATGAAATGAAGCAGTCCATCCGCGAAAAGCTCCGCAACATGGCCGAGACCAGGGAAACGCTAAAAATTCAGGCGCGCGCGGTATTTGTGGCGGAAAAACGGGTCAAAAGCACCACCTTGTTTTTTGAGGCGGGACGAACCAAAATCCGTGATTTGCTGGAAGCCCAGGAAGCTTTGCTCACCGCAAAAAACCGGTTGACTTCGGCGCTGGTGGGATACCGGGTGGCGGAACTGGAGTTTCAGCAGGACACCGGGCTGCTGGCCGTGGACGAAAAAGGGCTGTGGCAGGAATATCAACCCGAAGGGAAAAATCATGGGAAAGAGAAAACGGATCCTTAAATTCATCAGGAAAAAATCCCCGATCGCAGTGGTGGGCCTGATTGTTGCTGCATCCATCGCGGCCGCCAGGCTCGAGGTGTTCAACGCCCGGCAAACCCCGGCCGGCAATCACGCCACCTTTGAAGTCAAACGGGGGCCCCTCAGAATCAGCGTGATCGAGTCCGGCACCATCAAGGCCCGGGAACAGATCGTCATCAAAAATATGGTGGAGGGAAGAACCTCCATTTTATTCCTGGTCCCGGAAGGCATCTCGGTAAAAAAAGGAGACCTGCTGGTGGAGCTGGACGCCAGCAACCTGATGGACAAGAAAATTGAGGAGCAGATCCGGGAGCAAAATACCGAAGCGGCATTTATCAGCGCCCGGGAAGAGCTGGCCGTTGTGGAAAACCAGGCGCGCAGTGACGTGGAAAAGGCAGAATTGGCCTTTGCGTTTGCCAGAGAGGACCAGGTCAAGTATTTACAAGGCGAATATCCCAATCAGCTCAAGGAATCCAATGCCCGCCTGACGCTGGCCAATGAAGAGCTGATCCGTTCCGGGGAAAAGCTGGAGTGGTCCAGGAAGCTCTTTAAAGAAAAATACATTTCCAATACCGAGCTTCAGGCCGATGAACTGGCGATGAAAACAAATGCGCTGAACGTGGAGCTGGCCCAAAACAACCTGGGCCTGCTGATCAATTTTACCCATAAGCGGACGCGGGAACAACTGGAGAGCGATTTGAAGCAGGCTGAAATGGCCCTGGACCGTGAAAGGCGCAAGGCCAAGGCGAACGTGGCCCAGACCGAGGCCGGTCTCAAGGCCAAAAAGGCGGAATATCAGCGCCAGCAGGACAAGCTGAAAAAGGTGGATGAACAGATTAAAATGGCCAAAATATATGCACCGGCCGAGGGCCTGGTCATTTATGCCACCAGTGCCCAGAGCGGCGGCGGCCGCCGGGGAAGAAGGAGCGAACCGCTGGATGAAGGCCAGGAGGTCCGGGAGCGCCAGGAGTTGATTCATCTGCCCACTACGGCATCCTTCATGGTGGAAGTGGCCATCCACGAGGCCAGTCTCAATAAAATCCGCAAAGGCCTTCCCGTAAAGGTTACCGTGGACGCGCTGCCCGGAAAGATCTTTACCGGCCGGGTTGCCAGGATCGCGCCGCTGCCCGACCCCCAGAGCTCCTTTTTGAACCCGGACTTGAAACTGTATAACACCGCGATCCACCTGGATGCCGCCAGCAGTGATTTGCGCCACGGCATGAGCTGCACGGCCGAGATTGTCATCGAAGAGTTTAAAGAAGCCATTTACGTGCCCGTTCAGGCGGTATTGCGCGTGGGGCGGCAGGCCACGGTCTACACGGTAAAAAACAATCAGCTGGAACCGGTAAAGGTGGACATCGGCCTGGACAACAACCGCATGGTGCAGGTCATCAGCGGGCTTGAGCCGGGCCAGGTCGTTTCTCTGACGCCGCCCTTGGCCCTTGGCGCTGTCAGACAGGCCGCAGATGAAATGATTTTTGAGAAAGGTCCGGACAGCGCAGACCCGGGTGCGGCCCCTCAAACAGGGGGCGAAAGGTCCCAGGCCGGCCGGGCGCTGGAAAAAAAACGCGGCGGGCAAACCAGGATGGCAGCCGATGGGCCCGAAACCGGTGACGACGATGGTTTGGCCCAGAAAAAGAAAAAAAAGAAAAAGAAAGTCAGCAACCGGCAAGAGGATAACAGCGGATGAAGCATTCATCGCCGGATGGGTTCGGGGACGAGATTGTCAAACTGGAAAACGCCTGCAAGGTTTACCAGATGGGCAGGCAGCAAGTTAACGCTTTGGCCGGTGTGAGCATCTCTTTTAAACGGGGCAGCTTCTGGGCCATCATGGGGCCCAGCGGCTCGGGCAAGAGCACCATGATGAATATCCTGGGCTGCCTGGACCGCTTGACCCGGGGCGCTTATTTTCTGGAAGGCAAAGATGTGAGCAGCCTGGATGATGACGCTCTGAGCGAGTTCCGGTTAAGGCACCTGGGGTTTATTTTTCAGAGCTTTAATCTGATCCCCCAGTTGACGGTCCAGAGAAATATCGAACTGCCCCTTTATTATCTGGGATGGGATAGTGAAAAAAGCGCCCGGCGCGCCCAGGAACTTGCCTGTCGAGTGGGCCTTGAAGCCAGGCTGGACCATCGTCCCGCGGAACTTTCCGGCGGCCAGATGCAGCGGGTGGCCATTGCAAGGGCGCTTGCAAATGATCCCCAGATCCTCCTGGCGGACGAGCCCACCGGGAATCTGGATACCGCCACCGGAGAGCAGATCCTGCAACTATTGGTGGAATTGAGCCAACAGGATAAGACCATCATCATGGTGACCCATGAGTTTCATATCGCCGCCTATGCCCAGGCCAGACTGCATATGAAAGATGGCTGCATTGACAGGATAGAGTGAAAAACTGATGAGATATAATAAACTTTTCCGGAATATCCGGCTGGGCATCGAGAACCTGCTGCTTCATAAACTGCGTTCATTTTTAACCATGCTGGGGGTTGTTTTCGGCGTGGGCAGCGTTGTGGCCATGCTGGCGGTGGGGGAAGGCGCCAGCAAGGAGGCCCTGGAGCAGATCCGAAAGCTGGGAAGCAACAATATTATCATCACCTCCATCAAATCGGTGGAAGATGAAACCATCGGCAAAAACCAGGAGATTCTCATGGGCATCTACGGTCTGACCTATGAGGACAATGCAAGATTGACGGAAACCATGGCAACCATCAAACAGACCGTTCCGGTCAAACTGGTCCGCAAGGAAGGCCGCCTGGGCGAGCGGGCGCTGGAGCTGCGGGTCGTGGGAACAACCTCAAGATGGTTTGACCTGGTTCAGCGGACGGTCCTTGCCGGGCGAATCCTGGCGCCGCTGGATGAAACGGAAAAGGGGTCCGTGGCCGTTCTCACCGAGTTTGGCGCCCGAAGGCTGCTGGCCACTGAAAACACCGTCGGGCAGACCTTTCGTATCGGCGGCAACATATTCAGGGTCGTGGGCATCATCAAAAGTGAAGGGGGCAAAGCCGCCGATATCCAGATCCCCGATCAGCAGGTGGATGCGTATATCCCCATCGATGTGGCCCGGCTGTATTACGGGGACATCGATGTCCGGAGAACTTCCGGATCGGTGGAAAGGGAGATGGTGGAACTGCATCAGATCATTGTTCAGGTGGATCGTACGGAAAATGTCGAACCGGCCGCCAAGGCCATCGAGGAGATGCTGCGACGCTTTCACGGGAAAAAAGACTATCTGATCAGCGTGCCCCTGGCGCTGTTGAGACAGGCCGAAGCGACCAAAAGAACATTTAACATCGTTTTAGGTTCCATTGCCGGTATCAGCCTGCTGGTGGGGGGCATCGGCATCATGAACATCATGCTGGCTTCGGTGACCGAAAGAACCCGTGAAATCGGAATTCGGCGGGCTATCGGCGCCAAGCGAAGGCAGATTATCATTCAATTTCTCATCGAGACGGTCGTGCTTTCCACCCTGGGCGGGGGGATCGGCATCGGCATTGGCTGTGCCATTCCGTTCCTAATCACCTATTTTTCAGATATGCCGACCGTAATAACCGCCTGGAGTATTCTACTGCCCCTGGCGATCAGCGCGCTGATCGGTGTGGTTTTCGGAATGTACCCTGCCGCCCGGGCCGCGGACGTAGATCCCATTGTGGCCCTCAGGCATGAATGAAGGGTCATTCCATAATTTCCAGAACGGCCCTTTTCTTCAACTTGGCAGATGCTGCGCCCAGGATCGTTCGAATCGCATGGGCCGTTCTGCCCTGCTTGCCGATAATTTTCCCGATGTCCTCTTTGGCCACCGCGAGCTCCAGCACAGTGGTTTGGCCACCGACAATTTCTTCCACCACGACTTGGTCCGGATTGTCAACCAGTGCTTGGGCAATCATTTTCACCAGGTCCTTCATGGCGCAATCTCCCTTGTTGGTCGTTGAGTCGTTGAACAAAAACCACGCTGATTTCTCACCAGTCAGAGCAATGGTCGATGGGCGCGTTACATCAATTTGTATTCAAAGCCGAAACCTATGATAAAGTTGTTCTTCTTGTATGCGACCTTGTCGCTGATTCCCGCAGCGGGAGAATAAGTAAAAGAATCGGAAGGATAAAATGCGTTGCCGACCCCAAAGTTCAAGGTCAGTCCCGTGGCGGGTCGGTAGGCGAACCCGGCGCCGATGGTATGGGCGTCCAACTCCGGTGCTTCCGGGGTCATGTCCTCGGGCTCCATCCCGGTACGGGTGTAAAGATACCCCACCGATGCGAGCCATTTTTCGTTGAACTTATATTCCAGCATAAGGCCCAGGTCAAAGCCGTCATTCACCTTGTCCTCTTTTCCTTGCCAGTCGGCGTTCCTGTTGAAGTACCATGTCAAATTGCTTTCCATCCTGACCCGGGGGGTCATTTGATAGGAAGCTCCCAGGCCTAAAATCGCCGGAAGGTCCCTGGATACCACCCCCCCGTGGGTGACTCCGAAGGCGCGGCCGATAAAGGGGATCAGGCCCAGGCTGTCTTGACTCACGCTTTGTTTGAAGTCAAGGTCGACGCCGGTTTCATAACGGATACCGATATTGACAGGGTCGGCGGGGGATATATTCAAGCCGAAAATTCCTCCCCATCCGGCCGCATTTTCTTCAAAGGCGGCGTTCTGGCTGTTAACGCCGCCGGAATTGGTCAGAGTGGTGGAAATCCGGGCCTCCCGGTGCGCATCAATATACCTGACGCCCAGTGACAGGGAGACAATATCGCTGATTTGATAAGCCGTCCCCAGGGTATATCCCTTGTAATAGCTTTCGGCTTTGATCCGCTGTCCGCTGACAAGTCCCGGCCCGCCGAGGCCGAGCAGCGGATTCATCATGGCGTATCCCAGCTTGCCGGTGGTTTGACTGCCCTCTTGAAAATCGCACACTCCGCCGCCGCTGTGGATTGAATACCCGCCTGAGATTGCCCAGCGGCCTTTTTTATAGATCGCGAACAGGCCGGGAATGACGGAAGGTTCATTGGAATTTTTATCCGTCCCGTCGATGCGGTTGGTGTACTGCTTGCTGACATAGTGGCCGGATCCGTTGGCGTACAACCCGTCAGAATACCTGGTGGTTCCGGCCGGGTTGTAGAGGACGATATCCGCTCCGTCCGTGGCGGCATTGCGGTTGAAGGTGCGAATGTATTCTATGCTCCAGTTGGTATTGTTGTCTATGCCGCCTGCCATAAGCGATGCGGCCGGAAACAAACTCAGAACGGTCAGGCAAAAAGAAAAAAGGGCTTTTTTCATGGTGTATTCCCCCATGAAATTTTATGGCGATAGATTTTTATATAGACACCAAAAACTTTACGGGCCCGCAGATTTTCCGTGCAGGCGGCGGGGTAAATCGCACGAATATTCCTAAAATATTTTATAGTTATATTCATACTCAAAAGTCAAACAAATTGTCATGACGGCCTTTGAGGGGAAAATGCAGCTGTAAGGAGAGCCGTAAAATACTTTATGCAAACATAGAAAACCTGGTCCTCAGGGCCAGGTCAGAGATAGATGGCCGCTGACAGCCTTGGCGTTTTGTGTCTAAAATTACAAATTCCAAGCACCAAATTACAAGTAAATCTCAAATTCCAATATTCAATGAACCAAACCTTCCATGACGAGACATCGTTTGG
>JAUYIZ010000352.1 GCA_030688615.1 Desulfobacterales bacterium
TTTCAATGTTCATTGTGAGGAGGATGCGTTTCTTCTCCTTCTTGCAGAGCCAGCGGGTCTTGAGGAGCGGGACGACGGCGCGGCAATTCTTGCAGGCCACCGTCCGCGCCCAGAGGTAGGCCACCGTAGGTTTTACCACCCAGCGGGGATTGCGTTTATCCCGGAGATATTCCTCGCTGAAGTCCGTGTTAAGGGCATCGATGTCCGGGGTCCCGTCTTCCCGAAGTGGTACGAGTTGTAGGGGCTTTTTCTCGTAGGGCTTGGGAAAATTCCTGTCGCGAGGCTCAAAGTCAGCATAGGTCGGGTAAAATTGAGAAAGCTCGCGCCGGGCACGGTCCAGGACCCACCGGCCCCAGGCGCGCACGTGCCAGGCAAGATCGGCATTAATATCAACTTCAACGTTATCAGCAAAAGCAAGCGGCTTCTGTTCACCCTTCTTGAGTCTGCGTCCGAGTCGCCCTAAAGTCTTTGTGGTTTCCGCTTTTCCGTAACCCTTAGCCTTGGTGAAAAAATCCCACATGAACTCCTGGTTCTTCAGAATAAATTCCGGCAGAGGATGAGTCTTTCCCGCCAGTTTCTGGGGATATTCGAGGGTGCATTTGAGGATGAACCAGGCCACAGGATTGATATCCACGGCGGTCGCTTCACAACCCAGGCGCATCGCCTCCAGGGGAATCGCGCCGCCGCCGGCGAAAGGATCGAGCACCTTCGGCGCCCGCCCCCCGTGGGCCTTGCGAATCTCCTGGCGGAACCAATCCAAACGTTCTTTGTTCTCCGTCTCCCGGCCCCAGTGGAGGATTCCGCCTTCTGTGATTTCCCTCTCCCGCTCGACGGTCTGGCCGCTGGGCATCTTCTTCTTTTCGATTGTCTTGACCACCTTGCCGCCGATCTTTTCACAGAGTTCCCGGCGCAGGCGGATGATTTCCTGATGCCAGTCTTCATCGGACATTCCATCGGGCTTCGGTTGGGCGCTTGGATCGGGCAGGAGTGTTGCGATGAGCGCCGCCCGGCAGGCCGCCAGCGGCCGTCGCGCCGGCCAGATATGGAGGGTCGAGATATGCCCATGCCGCACGTTTTTCTCATGGACCGAATCCAGAGATGTCTGCTTCAAGGGAAAGGCGTGTTCGATAAGTCTTGGGACATCAGTCATATTTGTAGAATGCCGGCCTTCGATAGGATTTTTTTTGTCAGACCCTCGAAATCTCGGTAGACATCCTGAACAGTTTTAGCATGGGATCCGATTGCACCATCAGCCGGTTTCAGGAAGAACATCGGTTTTCTTGCTTCCTGCGCCAAGGGCATCAGACTCCGATAATGGCGGATCAGAGAAAAGCAGTGAGGATCATTTACAATATTCGAAATTCCATTAAGCTTGAGGTTTCGATCAAGAACAAAGTTACGATACGTGAGCGGAATCCGTGCTACCCATTTGTCATATGCTTTCACTGGACGGTCCTGACGTACGGAATGCTGCATGACGATATACCCTAACGGTTGCATATCACCTTTGGGAAGATTGAGATTTCGAGAAGGATTTTTTGGTATGCGTTCTTTCCATCCCTCTCGCCAGTTCCGCAAGGCTGGTCCCAGGTTTTTTAAGCCTTGCAGGGAAAAGAGATCTGGTCCGAGAGGAATGACAACATAGTCGGATGCAATCAAAGCCGCGCGATTGATGGCGCCGAGATTCGGTCCTAAATCGATCAAGACCACATTGGCGCCATGACTTTCCGCTCCCATTTGAACAACACGCCAGAAGGATGAAATGACCCGGAATGAGCGTTCATCTCGATCGAGGCATTTGGGCCACGCTTCGGAAAGGCCGTCTTCAAAACCGGACAGCAACATGTCACCCGCAACTAGCGATAGGCTTTCGGCCACCTTTTGAAGCACTGGCTCCGTCACATCGCCGATACCCTTTTGAAGAGGGCGAATGGCACCATAAACCGTAGTCGGTGGATCGTCGTCATCAGGCCATAATTCCTCAAGACGATCTTCATCGAGGAAAGCCGAGGTGAGATTACATTGCGGATCAAGATCTGCCGCCAGAACCCTCAGCCCAAGTTCGCTCATCATCCATGCCACATGATAGACCAAAGAGGTCTTTCCAACTCCGCCCTTGTTATTGAAAAAAGCAATGACGGGAATACTCATGTTCTCCTCCTAACGGTTACCAACACATGGTTATCTTCAACCTGGAAGTCAGCTTGCGGATTCCCGTTATCGGAAAGCGCCTTTTGTGCAATCTGAATCCCAACGCCGAAGCGCTGTACATAGCCAAGATTTTTCATAATTTCAGCGATATTGGGATTACGATAGTCTGTAATGCCGGGCTGGCCAAAATTTTGTCGCGTGACCTGACCGAAGGGTCCGCCGGGATTCTGAATTTCGATACGGTCAGAAAACCAAGTAACCCGAACCGGGGCGTTGGATGTCTGATAATCACGATGCATGACAGCATTTCTTATAAGTTGTTGAAGGGTGACCATTGGGTAATCGTGACGTCTTACTTCAGTTGTTTCCGATATGATATCCATCGGTATGCGGATATTTGCCCTGAAGATTTCATCGAGCTCCCGGAGTACTTGGGGTAAAGGACCTGATATGGGTTTCTGATCGGCTATCGGATCTGTCAGGTCAGCCCCTTCCAATCTTAAGAACTGTATATAGGCACCAGGGATAAAATCACTGGGAGATTTTCCCACAGCCAACAAGCCGGCCACCGTGGGTATGGGAGGTGAATCCGGTGTTACAAAACGCAACGAGGCGAGTTGCTGTTCGAGGGACCGTGCATTTTGTTCAAGGATATCCGGCGAAATGGCAGCTGCCAGATAAGTCCTCTGGAACAGGTCCAAGTCAAGATCATTCAAAGAAGCAGAACTCATGGGATGAAGATCGAAAGGGAGATCGCGGGAGCGTCTTTTTTCATTCAATCGCCGTTCTTCTTCCGCCGATGCGATCCCTCGCCGTGGTCCCACACGAATCCATACCCGTCCTTGATAACGAATGGGCGTAAGATTCGATGGTTCTGTAATTACGACCGCTAATTCACAACCTCGCAGCGTTCGTTTCTGGACAGTTAACATCGGCATCGGAAGAATATTCCCATCCGATCGCATATCCGAAAGTGTAAGGAGTAATTCATCTGTTATCGTCAGACCGGCGCAACTGCCATCATTTTTTGCACCAATAAAGATTACTCCAGGCAGTCGATGATTAGGCAAATCGTTTGCAAATGCGCATACGGCCTGACGTATCTTTTTCATGTCAGAAATGGACGCTTTTCGTTCAACCCGATCCGATTCCAGGTCAAAAAGAAGTTTTTCCAATTCATGATCATTCATCAGTCAGTCCTCCTTTGTATAGAAAATGTGACGGCGCTTTTTTGATAATAATGAATCTTAAGCAATGCCCTCGGATTGGTTGTTCGGCTTATATGCTGGCCAGGATCAAAATTGTAAGCATTAAAAAAGCAAGAGCCGCCCCTGCTGGGGCGACTCTGCACCCTTTTGCCGAAGCTACCAGAGGGGGTAACGGGTAACTCATACACATCATTACGGTAATTTGTCAAGAATTCATTAACGCGAGTATCTAAAGGCAGGATGGGTAATTGCATACCATTATCCCCTGGCTGCCTGTCCTATTTCCTTGGCGCTGATTAAAACGCTTCCCTTGCTCTTGGCGAGCAGACTTCCGAAGGGGTCCTGCACGCGAACGAGCCTGGGGTTCGGTGTGGCGCAGTCATACACCACATAGAACCAGTAAGCCTGCCGCATGTTGCAGGCCTTGGCCCATTCATTGGCGGACACCTCAATATTGCCGGTTTCTGCCCGGCCTTTGACCTCGATGGCCAGTTTCTCGTTTTCCGGCCGCAGGGATAAGAGATCGAAACCGGGATTGTCCGGGAGTCCTGCCGCGCGGGCGCGATCCGGCGTGTGGACATCCAGAACCTTGGCCCCGGCCGCCTCCTCAAAGGCCCGGGCAATCTTCATGGCAACCTGCTCGACATTGACGTCATACAGTTCCCGGTCCGCCGGATCCGAAGACGGCACGACCAGGGCATGTGCCACGAAAACGACCGCACCCGGCATGATGAGTTCCGGTTCCCGCCGCAGAAGAGTCAGGGCACTTTCCCGGAGACTGACCAATTGCCGCTGCTGGCGCTTTACCTCTTCCAGGGCTTCGATGGCCTTCCGGTTGCCCATCCGCGCCTTTTCAGCGTGTCGGGCGCGGGCCAGCGCCAGTTCCGCCTCCTGGCAGTCAAAGCCTCTTTGCATGAAACTCTCACGCTCGGGAAGGCTATCCGATAGTCTTTGCCTGCGCTCGAGCGCAAATTCGCTGGCTACCCGCTCGGAAAGGTAGGCCAAGGCTCGTTCCTTTTCCTCGCTGGCCCGTACGGCCAGCCGCTGTGCTGATGCAGGAAGACCATCACCGCCCTTTAAAAGTAGAAGGTGCTCGACGGGGCAGAGGGAAATTTCCGATCCTTCGTACTGCTGCACGCCGACCAGGCGACAGTCCAGCAATTCATCCTTGACCAGGCCGGGGATTTCCGGATCGGCTTTGCGTACGATATGGATAAGAGCCATATGAAAGAGATAGGGCTTTTCGGCGTTGGGATCAATGAAGACGGCGCCGCGTTTGCCTTGATCCGCCAGATGATCGGCCACCAGAGATCGGAATCGTTCAAAAAACGGTTCACCAGGATGGAGCCAAATGACATTGTCCCTGCTTGTCTGCGCATCACGCGCAAGCAGATCCGTGGGCCGGATAACGGAAAACCGCTCCCGCGACTTTTCGGGATACAATTCCAGTGCCGGCAAGAGTGGGTCCATGGCGCCCAATCGCTTTGGGTGAAAGGAGAAGATGCCGTCCATATTTCCGACGATATCGATATCCGCAAGCGGCGCGGCCTGTTCTATATACTGCCGCACATAGCCGGGCAGCAGGTGGAAATGTACTTCCCGTTCCAGGTCGGCGCGAAGGCGCGGCAGCTCGCCGGCCACGTCGCCGCCACCGCCATAGAGGGTACTCTCCCGTTCAGCCAAGGCTTGGATCTGTTCCTTCGTCAAACGTCCATCCAGTTCTCGGGCGACCGTTTCGGCGTCTTCGGTGACGGCCAGCTCCATGTACTGCTTGATGGAAACACCTTCAAAGAAGCGGCCGATACAGTCAAAAACCTTATCGGACTGAAGTTCTTTGCGGATCTTCTCCAGCTTGTCCAAGAGTATTTTTAGTACCTTTCCCTCGCGTGTGGACGGGGCGACCAGGTTCAGAATGATTACGGGGTCGTGCTTTTGGAGGTACCGATGGATGCGTCCCATCCGCTGCTCCAGACGGGCCGGGTTCCAGGGCACGTCATAGTTGATCATGATCCAGCAGAACTGAAGGTTGATGCCTTCGCCCGCCGCATCCGTGCAGACGAGGAAACGCGCACCGCCCTCGGCAACCGGTTCTCGGAACCGTTCGACCTCATCTTCTCTTTGGGTGTAGTGCATCCCGCCGTGGATCTGTGCGATCTGATCGGTGTATCCCATGCCGCTCAAGCGTCTGACCAGAAAAATCAGGGTATCGCGGTGTTCGGTAAATATGATGAATTTCTCGCCGTTGTAACGGGGATCGGTCAAGGCTTCCTGTAGTTTTTCAAATTTTGATTCCTGACCGGTATCGTAAACCTGTTTGGCCAGGTCAAGGAGGCGCTGAACATGTTCCCTTTCCACCAGCAGGTCTTCCAGTGAGGCGGCGACGACGCCCTGGAGCAGCCTGTCCTCGGCGGCTTCATTTTCCTCACGTTCCTCTTCGGAAATCTCGTCCTCCGCCGTTTTTGTGTCGAAGACGTCATCTTCCTGTCGTAGGCGTTGCTGGCGGGCGACGAGCGCCTCCGGGTTCAACTTGCCGTCCTGGATATCTTCGATGAACTTGCTCAATTTTTCGATGCGCCGTTCAAAGGACCTCAGGAGGGCATAGGTTGAACTGGCCAAGCGCCGCTGAAATACGCTCATGGCTAGTCTTGCAGCCTCTCGGTTCAGAAGCTTGGCCTTATTGTAAACGTAGCGCAGGTAGTCCGTCGTCTCGTCATAGAGTTTCTGCTCGCTGACCTCCCCTTGGCTTAAGAGGTAGCCCAGGGTATCTGAGATACGCCTGGGATAGAGGGGGCGGCCATCGGGATAGACCATTTCCTCCTTTGTCCGTCTGATGAAATGGGCTTGACGCTGAGCCGCGGGATATTCTCCGAAGGCATCCATCGTGGCGAGGACTTCGGGCTCCAAGAGCCGCCATAGGGCGTAATAGGGATAATCCTTGCCCATATGAGGTGTAGCCGTGAGCAGCAAGAGATGGTGGGCGTTCCAGTCCAGTTGCCAGCGCTTGTCATCGCCTTTCACCCCCGCTATGGCTTCCGCCAGACAGTAGCGTTCGGTCTTCCGAATGCGGAGATCCGGGCCACGGTCCGCCGCCAGTTTGTGTGCCTCATCGAAGATGACAAGATCATAAGGAGCGACGCGCGGATCCTTCAGGCAGGAAAAAACGCGGGGACTGGCCAAGGTATCGATGCTGATGATGACGTGATTGCCTATATCACCAATGAAGGGATTCTCATGACGGGTATCGCTGCCGCTGACGATATGGAAAGGAAGACTGAAAAGTTTCAAAAGTTCACGGCGCCAGTTTCCGACCAGGCCGGCGGGCGGGACGATCAGGACGCGTTTCAGAAGGCGCCGGGAAAGCATTTCGCGGATATAAAGGCCGGCCATGATGGTTTTTCCCGCGCCCGCGTCATCAGCCAATAAGAAACGAAGCCGCGCCTGCTTGATCATATGGTCATAGACGGCGATGCGCTGATGAGGGAGGGGGTCGATGCTGGAGATTTCCGTTGCAAAGGCGGGATTCATCAGGTGGCCGAAGGAGAGTCTCTCGCCTTCGGCAAGGATTTTAACGATTTCCGGTCGTGCCGTGAAATCGAGAATCGCCGTAGAGGGCTTCTCGTCTTTTGGGTCGTAGGGGGCCGCTTCTTCCTTCAGGGTCATCTCCAATTGCCGGAGCTGGTTCCAGGAGAGTTGTGAGGGCTTTGTCTGGCCGTTTTCCCATCGGTTGACGGTGGCAAAGGAAACTCCCAGTGCTTTGGCTAATGATTGCTGGGTAAGACCAAGACCGGCCCGAAGCCGCTTGATATGCCCGGGATAATCTTCACGGGGTTGGATCCCTATGGAGTACTGATCAGCCATAGTCAAAGCGTCTCATTTCTCCTATCGCTCAAAGGTTAGGCACTATATAGCATATGTTATATCGGTTGTCAAGCCTTCACGCGATGGCATTTCTACGCCGCAATGTTTCACAGATAATCGGCACATGAAGAATCCTCATCGCCCTAAAAAACCCAGAATTAAAAAAACCGTTCCGGCATGTCAAGCCGCGTGAGGCCTTCTTCCCCTGCGGCCCGCAAGGCCTCCTGATATTCCTTCTTTGAAAGAAAAGCCGAAAGACCCTCGATTTGAGAGGCTGTTCCGCACGGCCGGTATTGGGCCATGATGTTTACATAGCTGTTGGGGGAAATCTTCCGGGCGATGAACCTCATGATTTTCCGGCTACCCGCAAGGCCGCCCGGCAATACCAGATGCCGGATCAAAAGCCCTTTGCGCGCAAGGCCCGAAGCGTCAATGATTAAATCGCCCACCTGCCGGTGCATCTCCCTTAATGCCTTGCGAGCCACCGCCGGATAATCCGGCGCCTGGCAGGTGATTTCAGCGACCCTAGAATCCCAGAATTTAAAATCCGGCATATAGATGTCAACCACCCCATCGAGCAGTTTCAAGGACGTCACACGATCATAGGCGCTGGTATTGTAAACCAGGGGCACATCAAGTCCTTTGACGGCGGCAGTTTCGACAGCCGATAGAATCATCGGGATCACATGGGACGGTGTAACCAGATTGATGTTATGGCAGCCGGCATCCTGCAACCGGAGCATCATGTCCGCCAGCTGCTCGGTGGAAGCGACCTGACCATGCCCCAGGTGACTGATTTCGTAATTCTGGCAGAATTGACACAAGAGGTTGCAGTGGGTAAAAAAAATCGTGCCGGACCCCCGGGTTCCCGCCAGAGGAGACTCTTCACCGAAATGCGGCGTGCAGCTTGATACCTGAGCGTCGGCGCCGGTTTGGCAGGTGCCGATCTGCCCGGCTTTCCGGTCAACACCGCATTTTCTGGGACAAAGCGTGCAGGAACGCAACCGATGACGGGCCGTTTCCATGCTTTTCCGGAGCGTGCCGTTTTTCAGCGCCCGGATATAGGCCGGTTCACTGCCTGACATTCAGGGGGTTCCAGCAATGCCGGCTCCGGCGGCACGACCCGCCAGATGATCCCGGACCTTGACGACCAGGGTTATCAGCAGCGGCGGCATGGCCACGAGAACGGCCACCCAGCCTGCTGCCGCCAGTCCGAACCCCTGGATCAACGGGCCTGTCACCAGGGCAATCAATACGCTGGTCGCGCCGGCGAAACTCTCGTTGACGCCGATCGCCCGGCCGCGCTGGGCCGTTTCGGCGTGATCGGCAATCATGGCCGTCGCCGCTACATTGGCGGCAGCCCAGCCCAGCCCGACGAGAAATGTTCCCACCGTGACCGTCAAGAATTTTTCGGTGAAGGCGACCAGAGCAGCCCCGGCTAGTGCGGTGGCAACACCGGGGAACATCACCTGGCCCCGGCCGAAGCGGTCTGCCAGTTTACCCAGCGGGATGGTGAAGCCAAACATGCCGGCGGAGTGAAACATGTGGGAAAACGCGATGGCGCCCAGGGAGTACCCGTGGTGCTTGAGGACCAGGGAGGTTAAGACCATGACAATGGACATGTTGCCCTGGGCGGCGCAGTTAGAGATGATGGCCAGGCGGATCGGCAGAATGCGAAGCATGGTTCGGGCGCTGAAACTGGACCGCTGCCCCTCCGGCGGCAGCGGAAGGGGAATGAAATCAGGATAGTATCGTTCCAGGTGCATGCCGATCTCCTTCGGATCGGGGTGTACAAAGGAAATGAGGATCATTCCCGACACGATCAGTACCGGCAGCAACAGCCACGGCAGGCCGAGCGGGTCCTGGCCGAGGCCGGGGGCGACAGCCTCGGCCGCACTGATCACCAGCGGGCTGAGCAGGAGGCTCACCATCGAGCCCAGGGCGATATACCCCAGCGCCTGGGCGCGCATATGCGGCGGGAACATGTCGGTCGCCGCCACGCGCAGCTGCTGGGTGGCGTTCATTCCCATGCCGAATACCAGCATGCCGACGAACAGGAGGGCAAAACTGTGCAGACGTACGGAGAGGCCCACCATGACCGCCCCGACCAGCGCAAGAACGAGACCGAAAAGGATACCGGGCTTGCGGCCGTAAGTATCCGTAATCTTGCCGATCGGGTAGGAAATAAGAAACCGGCTGAGGCCGATCAGGCCCACGGAAAGGCCCGTCATGGTCGCAGAACCCGTCAGGGCGATGACCATCAGGGGTCCAAGACCGAAGGCAAAGGACATGCCCGCCCCGGTGAACGATTGGGAAAGTGCGAACAGCGCAATGTTGCGTTTGATCAAGGGTGGAATGACGGCGGCTTTGGGGCGGCCGGATGATTTGAGCATTAGCGTACCTCTACCAGAGTATTTTATCGGCCGAACCCTAATGGTATCGAAGCGGGGTGTCAAGGGAAAAGAGATGTCATCAGCAGATGGTTGAGGATAATTTCAATCGATTTTCTCGTCATCTGCAGCGGCATGAACGGGTGCTGGGGCCACTGTAAAATCACCTGTTCCGGCAAGGCGGGAATATGGACAAAGCCGCATTTCATAGGGAGGGAAAATTCACTTGCCCGGTGCAGGCCGAGATACAGAAGCTGATTGCACAGATTATTGCCGCAGCTGTAGGAAACGGCCGCGGGAATGCCGGCCGTCTTTAATTGCCGGACCATTCCGGTCAAGTCCGGCAATGTCGCGGCATAAGCCGCCGGACCGGATGTCTCGATCATATCTCCCGGCGGCGCTTCGCCGGTTTTCAAGGCTGCTCCGATCACCCGGTAATTGGTGGCAAAATTTTCCAGGCAAACGCTGTTCCGGCCGGGTGCTTGACCGACAAACACGCAGTAATTGGGACAAATCCTTTCCAGCAGCCCGCTTAATTCCGCTTTAATCGTTTCTGTATCGTCCTGGACGATGCTGAACCGGATATTTTCCGAGTAGCGCGCCAGCCCTGCAGGCAGATCATCCATCAGCGAAGTTACCAGAACTTCAGAGGCATTGCCCGTACTTTCTTTGGATCTAAAACCGGTGACCAGAACTCTCATGGAAGCACGACCATAGTTAGTGTCTATCCATAAATGGCTACTTTCCGCAATATCTGCGTTGGGCTCCGAATTCCAATCC
>JAUYIZ010000354.1 GCA_030688615.1 Desulfobacterales bacterium
CCGTCGGGGAACCAGTAAAGGGGGCTCATCCGGTGTCCGCTGTATCCGGACATGGGGTCCGGGGGCGTATCTGCAGCGGGGGTCGGGGCGTCTTCGAATCTGCTCCCGGCGGAAACACTGATGTAGTCGACCCCCAGGTCGGCAAATTTTTTTGCGATTCTTGCACTCTGGAGCAGTGTCGTTCCGGGGGCCGTGAAATCCTCGCCGTTGATTCTGACGCCCAGGGGGTAGTTGTCGCCCACCTCCTGCCGCACAGCCTCATAAACCTGTATGGGCAGGCGCATCCGGTTGTTCAGGCCCCCGCCATATTCATCCTTCCTGTCGTTGGCCAGGGACAGGAAGGATGAGAGGGTGTAGGCATGGGCCATGTGGAGCTCGATGAACTCGAACCCCGCGGACAGCGCCCGCTTTGCCCCTGCCACGTGCAGCTCAGTGATAACAGGCAGATTTTCCGGTTTGAAATCAGAGACTCTCTGCCGCCATCCGCTCCGTGCGATCTTGAGAAAATGCATGATCTGAAGGCCCACCCTGGTATCCGGATTAGCTTCCTTGATCCTGCCGGCGAGTCTTGTCAGCTCTTCTGTAAAGCTGTCGTCACTGATGCGAAGATTAAAGGAACTTCGCGACGGGAGCACGACAGCGGCCTCAACAACAATGGAGCCCACGCCGCCCTGAGCCTCGCGTTGGTACCTTTTGATCATGTCATCGGTGACATGCCCTTCTTCCGTGGCCAAACCGGACACCATGGATGTCCTTTGAATGCGGTTCGAAAATGTCACCCCCTTGATGGTGAGCGGTGAGAAAATGTTCTTATAATCCACGTTGTCTTCCTCCCCTTTATATGGATCTTACCCCATTGGTGCTTCGTGTCAGCTTTTCCTCTCTTTTGTTCGTTCTGCTTCGAGCTTGCCTTCAATATCCATTTTCAATACCTTTTTATCCGCCTTGCCGGCAGCTGTCAGGGGGAAATCATTAATAAATTCAATCCTTGCCGGATAATGTATCTTTGACGCCCCCGCCTCTTCCAGGTGCCGGTTGATTTCCTTTTCGCCGATGCCGGAGCCTTCCACGGTCTTGACATAGGCACAGACCTGCTCTCCCAGATCAGCATCGGGCATGCCCACCACGGCCACGTATTCAACCTCCGGGTGGGCCGAGATCAGGTCCTCCACGTCCCGGGCCGCGATGTTCTCTCCGCCCCGGATAATGATATCCTTGAGCCTGCCGGTAATTCGAATGAATCCGGCTTCATCGATCACGGCCAGGTCGCCGGTCCGGAAATAGCCGTCCGGCGTAAATGCGTCCCTGTTGGCCTGGGGATTTTTCAGGTAACCGGTGAAGACCCCGGGCCCCCGGGCGGCCAGCTCTCCCTGCCTACCGGCAGGGTTGATGTTGCCATCGGGGTCCAGGGTCACAAACTCATCGTAGGGACAGCAAGGCCTGCCGATGGTATGACATCTGACCTCCATGGGATGATGGGGCCTGGATTGCGCCAGGGGGCCTTCGACCATGCCGAAGGCATTGATATACCTGGCACCGATCTTCTCCTCCACGTTCCGAACCAGCTCCGGGGGGCTGTTGGCCGCCCCCACATAAATCCTCTTGAGGGAACTCAGGTCATAATCTGCCAGATTCTCAAAATTGACGTAACGGCTGACCAGCGTCGGCACCAGTCCTGTACAGGTGATCTTTTCCGCCTCCACGATCCGGCAGAAGTCCTCGGGCCGGGTGGAATCGAGCACCACCTGTCTGGCCCCCTGGAAGACAGCCGGGGTCACGCAAGCCACCAGGGCCAGATTATGTCCTACGGTCGTAACCACCAGCACGGTATCGGTGGAATTCAGGTCCCAGGCCTTGGCCAGGTATTCCAGGTTGCAGATGTAGTCGTTGTGGGTCCTGGGAGCCCCCTTGGGAAGCGCAGTGGTCCCCCCGGAAGGAAGGATCTGACAGACATCGCCCGGATCGGGGCGTGCCTGATCCAGAAGATGCTGAACCTGCTCGCGGGAGGCCCCGGTCTTCAGCAGACGATCATATTTCAGGAAACCCTCCGGGATTGTCCGCCCGATCAGGATCACCTTTTCCAGCATGGGATTTTCCTGCTGCACCTGTCTGACCAGCGGCAGGTAGTTGATCTCTCGATACCGGTCCGGAAGGATCCAGCCCCTCGGCCGGGTCAATTTGGCCAGATGGGAGATCTCCCTGGCCGTATGGTTGACGGTGAGAAGCACCATGACAAGACCGGCCTTCTGCAGGGCAAAGTAAGAGATGACGAACTCGGGCCAGTTCGGCACCTGCAGAAGAACCGGATCCCCCCGCTCAAATCCTTCCTGAACAAGGTTGTAGGCCATTTGGTCCACCATGCTTCGAAGTTGGGCCCAGGTGTAACGTTTTGCCTCTCCCACCAGCGCCTCTCTGTCGGCATAAAGATCGCTAGTCCGATCAAAAATATCCCCCATGGTCATTCCCAGCCACCAGCGCTTTTGGTGATAGAGTCTGGCGGCATCGGCGGTATAAGGGGTCACACCCTGCAGTTTCATCAGGGTTTCCTTTTTTCATTTTTGCGGCACATATCGGAAATTGATTTTTACAGGTCTGAACCGCCACAGCGAGCGCATTCCACGCAGCTTGCTGCAGGGAGCTTCAATATGGCAAAAGTGTGCGTGCGCGTCAAGGAACAAATTGGCACACCTTGCTGATAAAATTGTCATAAAACTGAAAAAAAGTATATAATCGCTTCATGTCTCTGATCAGCTTACAGAATATAACGCTGAGTTTTGGCCGCAGGCCCGTACTGCAGCGGATCAACCTGCAGATTGAACCCGGGGAACGGATCTGCCTGGTCGGCCGCAACGGCGAAGGCAAATCTTCCCTTATGAAGCTGATTGCCGGAGACCTTGCACCAGACAGCGGCAACATTATCCGACAGCAGGGACTCCGGGTTGCACGCCTCAGTCAGGAGGTGCAGCTGGATCTTAACGGCTCTGTATTTGAGGTTGTTGCCGGGGGACTTGGCGGGCTGCAGGAACTTCTTACGCAATACCATGACATTTCGGTGCGTTTAAGTCCTGGCGGAGATAAAAATCTTCTAACCGAAATGGAAACCGTGCAAAACCAACTGGAAGCCATAGGCGGCTGGCAGGCGCAACAACGTGTGGCAACAATTACCTCCCGTCTCCAGTTAAATGGGGTGTCAAATTTTTCAGAGCTTTCCGGAGGTATGAAAAGAAGAGTTTTTCTGGCCCGGGCATTGGTAAGCGACCCGGATCTTTTACTCCTTGACGAGCCGACCAACCATCTTGATATCAATGCCATCATCTGGCTGGAAGAGTTTTTGCTAACCACGAACATCTGCCTTTTATTTGTCACCCATGACCGGGTGCTTCTCAGAAAACTTGCAACCCGCATTATTGATCTCGACAGGGGTTGTCTCACCAGCTGGCCCGGCGATTATGATAAATATCTTGGCCGGAAAGCCGAAACCCTCGCAGCCGAAGCATCCCAGCAGACGCGTTTGGACAAAAAACTTGCCCAGGAGGAAATCTGGATACGCCAGGGGATCAAAGCCAGGCGCACCAGAAATGAGGGTAGGGTTCGAAATCTCTTGGAAATGCGTAAAGAGTGTAACGCGCGTCAGGAAATTGTCGGCCGTGCCCGCATGCAAATCCAGGAGGCAGTGCCGTCGGGAAAACTTGTTGTGGAGTTAAAGGGAGTAACCTTCGGCTATGATGATCAAATAATTATTCAAAACTTTTCCACCACGATTCTGCGTGGCGACAGAGTGGGCATTATCGGGCCGAATGGTTC
>JAUYIZ010000356.1 GCA_030688615.1 Desulfobacterales bacterium
GGCAACCCCTACAGAATGAACAGGAGATTTTTGCTCAAGGATTGAAACGGTTCTTTTGAATACTCTGAATGTTTGGCACTCAAGGTTAGGATAATCCTGGAATCCCCGCGCATTCAAAATGAAAGGCAGGATCTTAAAGAAATGTATTTGACAAGGCGGTGGAAATTCACGCTCTTGGCCAGTCTGCTAACGTCGGCTGTAGGCCCGGTCCTGAGCTGCTTTTGGCTGGATCTACGATTTCGTCCTCAATGAAGCATCGTAAATTACTTCTAATATCAAAGATTTCGCCTTGCTTTGGGTAATGGAAACAAAATATTTTAAAAAATATTGAAAAACAACTTGACATGTTGATGAACAGATATTAAATATTAATCCATATCAAAGGGGAATCCGTACACTGATGCTCAATCAAACAGCCATCTATGCGCTGCGTGCCATGGGGTTTCTGGCGCAGCGAAAAGACAATGAACCTGTGCTGTCTTCCACCATTGCCGAAGAAATGGATATCCCCCGAAACTTCCTGTCAAAAATCTTTAATCGACTGGTCCAGACTGGATTCATCCAGGCCATTCGGGGCAGAAACGGTGGCGTTGCGCTGAACAAACCGGCTTCTCAAATCAAACTTTATGAAGTGGTCCAGCTTTTTATGAAAATTGATGATTTCAAAAAATGCTTTTTAGGGATTAATGGCTGCGATGGTAAATGCGGGCTCCATACTCAATGGCGAATCATAGCGGAACAATTTGATAAACTGCTCAATGAAACCACCATCGACCAGATCTTATAGATTATATCGGAATCATACTAAACCGTTCGATTGACGAAGGCAAAAATTTGCAAGGGAGCCATATCCGTTTCGGTTTTTATCAAAATACTGGATATGATCATGAACTTATTCATATAACATCTTACCAAAAGGAGGTCTTAAATGAAATTAAGTACACTAAAATGGACTGCTATTCTCTGTTTCGTGGTGGCCATGGTCGTTCTACTTGGTGGCGGCGTCCTCATGAAAAAGGATCTGCCGCCGTACCCGGGCAACGTGGTCGGCCCCGATGGCAAGGTTCTTTTCCAGAAATCGGATATCCTCGCCGGACAGGACGTTTATCAACGTTACGGCCTGATGGATCACGGAGCGGTCTGGGGGCACGGGTCCCAGAGAGGCCCGGAATTCTCCGCCGCAAGCCTGCACATCATGGCCGTGGCGGTCGGTGAACATTACGCCCAAAAAGACTACGGCAAGCCTTATGGAAAACTCGACGATCTTCAAAAGGCATTGACGGATGCCAAGACCCTGCACGAAATCAAACCCAACCGGTACGACGCGGCCAAAGACACCCTCACGTTAACCGCCGCCCAGGTTGAGGGGCTGGAAAAGGTTAGCCAGCACTGGGAACAAACCTTCCGGGACGGTGAGCAGCGCTACGGCTTTCTTCCCGGCACCATCCGCGACAATCAACAGCGACTGGAAATCTCGAGGTTTTTCTTCTGGACCGCCTGGGTTGCCTCAACCCTTCGCCCGGGAACCGATTACACCTACACCAACAACTGGCCGGCGGACAAAAGGGTGGGCAATGTCCCCAGCTCAGGAACCTATTTTTACTCCCTCGCCGGTATCCTGGCCCTACTTCTGGTTCTGGGGCTTTTTGTCTTCTGGATCCATCGTTACGGCATGTGGTACGGGGAAGCCAAAGGGGTTGCCCTGGCGGAAAAACTCATCGACATGCCCCTGACGTCCAGTCAGTTTAAAGCCGCCAAATTCTTTGTGGTGGTGATTCTGCTGTTTCTGCTGCAGACAATTTTCGGGGGGTTGCTGGCCCATTACACGATTCATCCGGGCAGCTTCTTTTTACCCTTTGTGGACAAACTCATCCCTTACAGCTGGGCCAAAACCTGGCATTTGCAGTTGATGGTTTTCTGGATCGCAACCACCTGGATGGCATCGGCCATCTATCTGGCTCCCATTATCGGGGGTAGAGAACCGGTCAAACAAGGCCTGCTGGTTCAACTCCTTTTTGTGGCCGTTTTGATCGTCGCCCTGGGAAGCCTTACCGGAGAGGTTCTGGGTATCAAGGGTTTGCTGGGGAATTTATGGTTCTGGTTCGGTCATCAGGGATGGGAATTTCTCGAGTTGGGCCGCATCTGGCAGATTCTGCTGTTCGTCGGCCTGATTTTCTGGCTCCTGATCGTGTATCGGGCCATCGGCAACCATCTTAAAAGCCACAAGGATGAATTCAGCGCTTTGATCTGGTTCTATGTTTTCAGCGCCGTCCTGGTGGTGGTTTTTTTCGGCTTCGGGTTGTTATACGGCAGGGGTTCCCACCTGACCATGGCGGATTACTGGCGCTGGTTCGTGGTCCATCTCTGGGTGGAGAGCATCTTTGAATTTTTCGGTATCGCGGTTATTGCGCTTTTGATGGTGAGCATGGGATTGGCAACAGCCACGGCCGCCTTACGGGTGGCCTATTTTACCGCGGCCATCACCTTTCTCAGCGGGATCATCGGCACCGCCCATCACTATTACTGGTACGGCGGGGCGGCCTTCTGGGTCGGATGGGGCGCCATATTCTCTTCCATGGAGCCTGTGCCGCTGATGGCGCTGGTGGTTCGCGGGTTGATGGAGTACAAAGATATCCGTAAACAAGGCCAGACGTTCAGCTACAAATGGCCCATGTATTTTCTTGTAGCCGCCTCCTTCTGGAATTTTATGGGTGCGGGAATATTCGGCTTCTTGATCAATCTTCCCATCATCAATTTCTATGAACACGGCACCTACCTGACCATGCACCACGGCCACACGGCCATGTTCGGAACCTACGGCATGCTATCGGTCGCCCTACTTCTGTTTTCCTGGCGCGGGCTGGTGGACAAGGCGCACTGGAAGGATGGAATCCTGAAATTGTCCTTTTGGGGGCTCAACGGCGGTCTGTTTCTGATGGCCTTTGTCACCCTGTTGCCGATCGGGGCCATGCAGGCATGGGTTTCTTTTAGAGAGGGCCTCTGGGTGGCCAGGAGTGCGGACTTTTTCGAGAAGGGCGCCGTTGTTTTTCTCGGAACGTTTCGTGCGCTCCCTGACACCATTATTATCGTTTTAGGAGTTCTGCCCCTGGCATACTTTCTCATCACCACTTATCCTCATTTAAAGGCAACTGAAATCAAGGAAGGTGAGTCGGTATGGGAGCGCCTGGGAATTGAGTTATAGGGAAACTTTGCTAAAATAACAGAGGAAATCACATGAAAAATCTACCCATTGATCCCTGTCCGGTGAACATCTCGGATGAAGATATCTTTGAGGCCATGAAAGAAATCCGCGGCTACCTGGACATAACGCCCGGTGATTTTAAAGAAATATACGGGTTTGCCTTTCGACAGGCCTACAAGCGGTTAACCCAAACCATCCGCGCTAAAGACATCATGACTTCAAAGGTGATCACCGTAGGCAACGATACACCGTTGAGGGATGTTGCCGATTTGCTCTATCGTCACGATATTTCAGGTGTCCCGGTGGTTGATCAGGATCAGCGGGTGAAGGGAATTATCTCGGAAAATGACTTTATCTTTCATATGGGAGATCATGAAACGCGCTCTTTTATGGGGATTGTGGCAGATTGTTTGAAAAACACCGGATGTATCGCCTTGACCATGCGCAAGCAAACGGCCGGAGACATCATGACATCTCCGGCTGTCACCGTGGGGGAGGCATCACCTTTATCTGAAATCGCATCTCTTTTGTCCGGAAAAAATATTCGCCGAGTGCCGGTGACAACTTCGGACGGCCGGCTGAAGGGCATCATATCACGGGTTGATCTTATCCAGTCCTTTTGTTCCCTGGATGCGTGAGAAGGTATCAGAATATGGAATATTTCAAAAAAATGAGGGGCGCAACGAAAAGCCCTCCGGCGGTGGATCTGTTTGAGATTTTCTGGTCATGGATCG
>JAUYIZ010000360.1 GCA_030688615.1 Desulfobacterales bacterium
GGCAACAATCACAGTGGAAGCAAAGTGCATTTGGGGGCTGACCCGATGCCAGCCGAACAACATAACGCCGAGAAAGGAGGCTTCCAGGAAAAACGCCGTCAGCACCTCATATCCCAGCAGAGGACCGAGAATGTTTCCAGCTTTGTCGGCAAAAACCCACCAGTTGGTTCCGAACTGAAAAGACATCACGACCCCGGATACCACGCCCATCCCGTATGCCACGGCAAATATCTTCACCCACATCCGAAAGATTCGTGAATTTTTCAACCCGTCCGGATTTGGGCCAATCTATAAAGGAAAATATTGAAAAAAAACGAGAGGTCAATCGGACCTTGGTTCGGGGTATCTACGATTTTAGTCCAATGACATAAGTGTTACTCTTTAAAAAATCAGAATCGAAGATGAGGAGAAATAACGGATAATTAATTGATATTATTGGTGGCGTCCCCAACCGGATTTGAACCGGTGTTGCCGGCGTGAAAGGCCGGTGTCCTGGACCGGACTAGACGATGGGGACGTATCATTGACCATGGTGGGCCGTGCGCGACTCGAACGCGCGACTCTCTGCTTAAAAGGCAGATACTCTACCGACTGAGTTAACGGCCCTAAAAATTTTTTTTATAACCTCAATTTGATTATTTGTCAATAAATTTAAAGGCCCAAAAATTATTTTCTCCAAAACTCCGGAACAAACAGGATGATGATCGTATATATTTCCAACCTTCCTAAAAGCATGCACCATATCAGGATCCACTTGCCCAGGTAAGGAATCTGGGCATAGTTGTCCGTAGGGCCCACAAGCCCCAGGCCGGGCCCGATATTGCCCATGGTGGCGGCCACTGCTGAGATTGAAGTCAAAAAATCCACTCCCAGACCTGCAAGAATAATGGAGCTCAACGCAAAAAGCCCCGCATAAAGTCCTAAAAAACCCAGGACACTCCGCATGACGTCTTCCGGAACCGGCTTGCCCCCGATCTTTACACGGGTCACCGCATGGGGATGAATCAGGGAAAACAGCTCCTTGGCGCAAAATTTAAAATAAAGCATGACCCGGAGAATTTTGACCCCTCCCCCGGTGGAACCTGCCGAAGCCCCCAAAAACATGCAGATGAACAAGATCAGCTGGGACATGGCCGGCCACAGTTCATAATCCGCCGTGGCAAAACCTGTGGTGGTCAAAATGGAAACCACCTGAAACGCACCGAATCTGAGAGCCCGACCGATGCTTGAATAGACCGCGCCGTAAACATTGAAACTGACAACACTGATCAGCAGCAACACCGCGCACAAAAAAAACCGGCATTCAGCATCCTGCCAGAAAACCAGCGGCCGGCCCCGCAACATCTGAAAATGGAGTGAAAAATTAATACCCGCCAGCAACATGAAAACAATAAAAACCCAGTCCAGATAAGCACTGTCGTAATGGGCCACGGAGGCATTCCGGGTTGAAAACCCTCCGGTGGGCATGGTGGTGAAGGTATGGTTCAAAGCATCAAAGAAGTCCATCCCTCCGAACATCAGGAAAACGATTTGCGCAAGAGAAATCAAAGCATAGACTTTCCACAGGACCATGGCCGTATCCTTGATACGGGGCTTAAGTTTGTCCGGAACCGGACTGGGGACCTCGGCCTTGTAAAGCTGCATGCCGCCGACGCCTAAAAAAGGCAATATGGCCACGGAGAGGACGATGATCCCCATGCCCCCCAGCCACTGGATAAAGCTTCGCCAGAAAAGAAGGCCTCTGGGTACGGTTTCTATTTGGGTCAAAACCGATGCGCCGGTGGTGGTAAACCCTGAAACCGATTCAAATAAAGCATCGACGAATGTTTCGAAAATTCCCGCAAAATAAAAGGGCAGCGCCCCGACCAACCCGGCCGCCGTCCACCCGAGGGCCACGATGGCGATCCCTTCCCGATGGCTGAGAATGTCGGCTTTAGGCCCCCTGAAAAAGATAAAGGGCAACAGCCCTATGGCCATGGTAACCCCCATGGACATGAGCAGCGGCAGGACGCTCTGATCCTTGTAATAAAGCCCGAAAAAAAGAGAGAACACCATACTCAGGCCCAAAAAAAGAGTAAGGATGCCCACTATGTTCAGTATATACTGCCAGCGCATTAAAAATATTCCAGCTTTACCGCAAGTATTTTCTCGATTTTGGGGACGTCATGCCTCTGGGCAAAAATTATTATCCGGTCATGGGGTTCGATCACACTGTCACCGGAAGGAATAATAATGTCATCTTTGCGGATGATGGCCGTGACCAGCGCACGCTTGGGAAAAGAAATTTTCCGGAGAGGTTTTCCGACAATTCCAGATGTTTCCAGGGCTTCGGCCTCCATTACTTCGGCCTGCTCCCCTTTAATGGATATGGCCGACAGCACCTTTCCGCGCCGGATATGCTGCAGGATCGAATTGATCGCTGAAAGCCGCGGGCTGACAATCTGCAGCAGACCGATGGTGGACATCAAGGGGAAATAACTGAATTTATTAATTCTTGTGATGGTATTTTTCACGCCCATCTGTTTCACCAGAAGAGAGGTTAAAATATTGCTCTCTTCATCGTTGGTCAGGGTCAGGACCATGTCCATTTCCTGGATATTCTCCTCCCTCAGTAACTCCTGGGAAGATCCGTCGCCGTGGATCACCACCGCCTTGTTTAATTTATCAGCAAGGTGGGCACATTGATCGGCATCCTTTTCAATAATTTTAAGATGGACAGATCGTTCCTCCAAAAGGGTCGCCAGTCTGAACCCGATACGCCCGCCGCCGATAATGATCACCCGGTTCATCGGCTGGGCATGCTTGTCAAAAATCTCGAGAATATCAAACAGCTGCTCTTCCTTGCTGATAAAATAAATAATATCTCCGGCCATCAACACATCATCCCCGTGGGGAATGATCAGTGTATCCCCCCTCAAAATCGCAGCAATTAAAAGCCGCTGCCGGCCGATTTCCGCAGGCAGATCCGCCAGCCGCACCCCGGCGATGGAGGTTGATTTATCTAAACTTATCCCGACAAATTTCACGCGCCCGCCGGCAAATTCGCCCACGTCCACCGCCCCGGGAAACCGCATTAACCGGTCGATGGTTTTTACCACCTCGATTTCAGGGTTGATAATGGTGTCGATATGCGGCGCATTGTTGCGGATTTCGTCGTGAAAATGATCAAAGTCCGCGTCGCGGATCCGGGCAAGCTTTTTGGTTGAAGGTGAAATGATATTGGCAATAAGACAGGATGCCAGGTTGGTTTCGTCGCTGTCCGTGACCGCAAGCAGTATCTCGGCCTCCTTGATGCCGGCCTCTTCCAGACATACCGGGCTGCCCCCGGAGCCTGTGATGACCTGGGCATCGATATTATCCGTTACCCTGCGGACCGCTTCCGGGTCCCTGTCGATTACCACCACGTTTTTATTTTCCAGGGCAAGCCGGCTGGCAATGTGAAACCCCACCTCCCCGGCGCCGACGATGACGACTTTCACGAAACCTCCTCCATGTTATCCGCCCCTTTTCGCCCCCAAGGCCGGATTCCTGCGCAAGGCTTGCAGGCCCTTAAAGTAGTTCCAGCAACCGCTCATGGATATTGTCAAACCCGCCATTGGACATGACCAACACCGTGTCTCCGGGCCTTGACGTGTTACGGATAAAATTAATTATTGAATCGGTATCTTCAAAGTAGTGCGCATCTTTACCCCGCTTTTTTAAATCACCTGCAAGTTTCTGAGAAGAAAAACGTTCGGAAAGCGGAATTTTGTCCAGCAGCGGGGGTTTCCGGATACATATCAGATCCGCTGCGTCAAAGGACTGCGGATAAACATCCTGAAATACGCTGCGCATGCTCGAGTTGGTCCGGGGTTCAAACACCGCGATCAAACGCTTATCCGGGTGAAACGATTTTACCGCCAGAACGGTCTCCCTGACGGCCGTCGGATGGTGGGCAAAATCATCGATTATCGTGACGCCGTTCTTCCGGCCGCGCACTTCCTGCCTGCGTTTAACGCCCGAAAAAGTTTCAAGCCCTCTTGAAATCGCATCCCCGGCCACCCCGAGACTATGGGCTACGGCCACCGCCGCCACCGTGTTAAACAGGTTGTGCTCACCGAACAGTCTTGTTTTAAAACTGCCGAAAGTCCGGCCTGCCTTGAGCACCTCAAAACGCGTCCAGGGAGGTTCGACGGAAACACCAATCATGCGCCAGGCCGACCCGCCGCTCTTGCCATAGCGCTCAACCCGGCATGATTTGTTTTCCACCAGCGAGGAGACATTGCCGTCTGCGTCAAAGGCAAAAAGCGTGCTGCCGGCAGACAGTTTCAACAGAAATGTTTCGAAAGTTCTCTTGACATGATCCATGTCCCGAAATATATCCGCATGATCAAATTCAACGCTGGTCAGCACCGCCATGAATGGGTCGTAATGTAGGAACTTCGCCCCCTTGTCAAAAAATGCCGTGTCGTATTCATCCCCTTCAATAACGACATAGTCGCCCCGGCCCAGCCGGTAATTGCTGCTAAAGTCATTCAGTATGCCGCCGATGATATAAGAAGGATCCAGCCCCGCGCAATAAAGAATCCATGCCAGAATAGACGAGGTGGTGGTTTTACCGTGGGTGCCGGCAATCACGATCGGTTTCCTGCCGGAAACCATAAACCGGTTGACCGCCTGGGGCATGGAGCAGTAGGACAATCCGGCTTTTTCCGCCTGAATGACTTCCGGGTTATCCTTGGTCACCGCGTTTCCGACAACCACCAGATCGGTTTCCGGCGGCACGTTTTCCCCGTTAAATCCGTCGGCAATTAAAACCCCCTTGCGGGCCAGAAAATGGCTCATGGGCGGATACACCTTCAAATCCGACCCGGAGACCTCATAGCCTGAATCCTTCAGAATACATGCCAGCGCGCCCATGCCCGTGCCGCAAACTGCAACCAGATGAATTTTTTTAACCTTTTCCGGGATCCGGTTTTTGCTTAAATCCATATCATCGCCTTTGCTACATTGACCCTTACACACTGCTCCTGACAATTGACAAATTGCATTCATTGATGTATGGGTCCTGAAGCAATAATTCTCACTTTATTGTTGATTAATATACGACTTGGATGTAAATAGCCATCAAATATTATAGGAGTTAAAGGGGGACGAGGATGTATCGAAAGTGTGTGGTCGTTTTCTGTATGCTATTGGCTATTATTTCTGTCAATGTGCTCGACACCGGTGGACAAACGACAAATGGAACCGAACAAAAAAGCCCTGAAACCAAGGAAGATACCATCTCCATACCAACGGAAAAGGGCCTGATCGAACCGCCCAAAGAAGTCAAAAAGCTCGACACCGGCGGGCAACCGGCAGATGAGACCCGGCAGAATAGCACTGAAAAGAAAGAATATACCATCTCGATACCGACGGAAAAACGCCTGATCGAACCGCCCAAAGAAGTCAAAAAGCAACGCGCTGTGGTGGGTTTTTTTCATTCCAAGCACTATACCCTGACCTGCATCAAATGCCATCACGAATGGAAAGGAGATGCCGCAATCCCCAAGTGCAGCGCATCAAAATGCCACGATCTGGCAAAGCCGCCGAAAAAAGCTGAAATACTGGCATCAAAAACGATTCTTGAAATCAGCTATTATAAAAAAGCGTTCCACGATCTCTGCATCGGATGTCACCAGGATATGAAAAGAAAAAATATCGAGATGGAAAAATCATACTTAACGCTGAAACCCAAAATTGAAAAGACCGGCCCGACCGGCTGTGTCTTATGCCATCCGAAAGATTTAACGATGCCGGGGAAATAGCAAAAGGCCTCAGAATCCAGAACAGGGAACAATCTTTCTCTCATTACATGGTCCCTTAATAATCAGTGATCATAAAACGTCTGAATCTTTTCGACCACACAGGCCTGCTGATCCGCGGTGAGCTCCGGGTATACGGGAAGGGCCAGGGTGTGCAGCGCCGCGTGTTCCG
>JAUYIZ010000379.1 GCA_030688615.1 Desulfobacterales bacterium
GAGGTTGTCTGCTCTGCATTTCACGCTGCGCCGGAATACAGCAGCAACAATCCGGCCAGGTCCCGGATACGGGTGGCTTTTGATCCGCTGAAAGACATTTATGTTCCGGTGCGCGCCGGTGATTATACGCCGGCCGAATGCAACGGCAGGCACACGTATACGATTAACGGCAAGGAGTACGACGAGTGCAGTTTCTGCGGGGTTTCCTGCCCGGCCAGGGATTATTTCAAGGAGCCCGATTCGGGTCTTCCGTTAAAATGCGATATGTGTGAAGGTGAAGAAGAGCCCTTGTGCGTCAAGTGGTGCCTGGCAGACGCACTGACCTACGAAGAGCGGGAAGAAGAAGTCCGGGAAGAAGTGAAGCGGGAGGAGATGGAGATCGGATTGGAATCGCTGGCCGACAAATTTGGATTGCAGAAGGTCATGGATGCCCTGGCCCGGATGTCTAAGAAAACGGAGGATAAGTAGTAATGGCCGTGGATCTGAAATTCAAGCCGAGGATACTGGGTTTTGTGTGCCATTGGTGAGCGTGCGGTGCTTTGGAGACGATCCGGGGAAAAGATTAGGAAGGCATATGGATAGGGACAGAGTCGATCAGATTATTGACAGATATCAGGCCGAGGCCAGCGCGCTGATCCAGGTGCTGCTGGAGATTCAGAGCGAAAATCACTGGCTGCCCAAGGAAGCCTTGGAGCGGGTGGGTGAAAGGCTGCAGGTTCCGCTGACCCGGATCCAGCACATTGCCACCTTTTACAAAGCCTTCAGTCTGGTTCCCAAGGGGCGGCATGAGATTCACGTTTGTATGGGCACGGCCTGTCATGTGCGCGGTGCGCCGCGGGTGCTCGATTCGGTGCAGGACCTGACCGGGATCAAACCGGGCGAAACGGACGGGGAATTAAAGTTCAGCCTGGAGACGGTCAACTGTCTTGGCTGCTGTGCACTGGGGCCGGTGATGGAAATCGACGGCAAGCCCCACGGCAAGATGGTGCCGGCCCGGACGGCGGACGTGTTAAAAAACTACGAGTAGGAAACAATTATGTCGCGGATAGATTCGCCGGCCCAATTGGAAGAAGCCAGAAAGGCCATCCGGTCCCGCAGAGACCCGGACAAGCCCTGCATCACCCTCTGCTCCGGTTCGGCCTGCCATGCTTCCGGCAGCAGGGAAGTGGCGGCGAGCATTGAAGAGCAGATTGAAAAACAGGGCCTGAGCGGCCAGGTGGATGTCCGCAAGACCGGCTGCCATGGTTTTTGCGAGCGGGGCCCCATTATCATCATCCACCCGGAGGAGATCTGTTATCTGCAGATCGAGCCCAAGGATGTTCCTGAAATTATCTCCCGCACGATCAAGGACAAGCAGGTCATAGAGCGGCTGCTCTATACGGACCCGCAGACCCATGAAAAGATTGTCCATGAGTCCGAGATCCCCTTTTACAAGCACCAGGAGCGGCTTGTTTTAGGTTCCAACGGCAATATCGACCCGAAGAGCATCGAGGACTATCTGGCCATCGGCGGCTATGCGGCGCTGGCCAAGGCTCTTTCCGGCATGAGCCCGGTTCAGGTGCTGGAGGAAGTCAAAAAGTCCAACCTGAGGGGCCGGGGCGGCGGCGGCTTTCCTGCGGGCCGAAAGTGGGAAGGGACCCGGGATGCCCCGGACGAGACAAAATATGTGATCGTCAATGCCGACGAGGGGGACCCCGGGGCGTACATGGACCGGAGCCTGCTGGAGGGAAATCCCCACTCGGTCCTGGAGGGGCTGACCATCGGCGCCTATGCGGTGGGTTCTCACGAGGGGTATATTTACGTCCGTCAGGAATACCCCCTGGCGGTGGAGAACGTGCACACGGCTCTGTCCCAGGCCGAGGCGTACGGTTTTCTTGGAAAAAACATACTGGGTTCGGGTTTTGATTTTACGGTTACGGTGCACCAGGGAGCCGGGGCTTTTGTCTGCGGTGAATCCACGGCCCTGATGACGGCGCTGGAAGGCCGGGCCGGCGAACCCCGGCCCAAGTATATCCGCTCCAATGTCAAGGGTCTGTGGGAAAGGCCCAGTGTTTTGAACAATGTTGAGACCTGGGCCAATGTGCCGCTGATCATCAATAACGGTGCCGACTGGTTTACAGGATACGGCACCGAGAAAAGCAAGGGCACCAAGATTTTCTCGCTGGTGGGCAAGATAACCAACACCGGGCTGGTGGAAGTGCCCATGGGCATGAGCCTGAGAGACATCATCTACCGGATCGGCGGCGGGATACCCGGCGGCAAGCGGTTCAAGGCCGTGCAGACCGGAGGACCCTCCGGCGGGTGCCTTCCCGAAGAGCTGCTGGATCTTAAGGTCGGTTTTGATGAGCTTGCCAAGGCCGGATCGATGATGGGCTCGGGCGGGATGATCATCATGGACGAAGACAACTGTATGGTGGATGTGGCCCGGTACTTTTTGGCCTTTCTCACGGATGAATCGTGCGGCAAGTGTGTTCCGTGCCGGGAAGGCATGCGGCAGATGCTCAAGATTCTCACCAGGATCACCCGGGGCGAGGGCCGGCAGGGGGACATCGAGCTTTTGGAGGAGCTGTCCGCGGTAATCGGGGAAGTCTCCCTGTGCGCTTTGGGCCAGACGGCGCCCAACCCGTTTTTGAGCACGCTGCGCTACTTCAGGGATGAGTACGAGGCCCACATCCGGGAAAAAAGGTGTCCGGCTTTGTTCTGCAAGGAGCTGATCGCGTACCATATTGACCCGGAAAAGTGTACGGCCTGCATGATCTGCCTGCGCAAATGCCCTGCCGCGGCGGTGATCGGGGGCAAGAACACGATCCATGTGATCGACCAGGAAAAATGCACCAAGTGCGCAACCTGCTTTGAATCCTGTCCGCCCCGTTTTGGCGCGGTGCGCAAGATATCCGGCGAGCCTGTTCCGGCGCCGATTCCTGAAGAGGCGCGGGCAATCGTCAGAAAGAGCAAGGGCAAATGAGTGAAATTCTGTTACAGATTGACGGCCGGCAGGTCCAGGCCGCCGAAGGGATGACGGTTCTGGAGGCTGCCCGGGCCGCGGGGATATCCATTCCCACGCTGTGCCACCACGAGAAGCTGGAGCCCTACGGAGGGTGCCGGATCTGCACGGTGGAAGTGGAAACCGGCGGCGGGACGAAACTGGTAGTGGCCTGTGTTTACCCGGCCACGCAGGACCTGGTGGTCAGGACCCGGTCGGGCAAGGTGGACCGGATCCGCAAGGTGCTGCTGGAGCTGTTTCTGTCGCATGCCCCGGATGCACCGGAGCTGCGGCAGCTGGCGCAGGAGTACGGCGCGGACCGGAACCGGTTTGAGAAAGAGGCCTCATTTTGCATTCATTGCGGTCTGTGCGTCAGGTACTGTGCGGAAATCAAGAAGAAGGACGCGGTGGGGTTCATAGACCGAGGGACGCGCAAAGAGATCAGTTTCATACCGCAGATAGCCGCCAGGGAGTGCTGGGCCTGCAAGCAATGTTTTCCACTCTGCCCGACCGAGGCGCTGCAGGCCGCCTACGTGCTGGCCCGGGCGCTCCTGCCGGACCCCGCTTCTGCGGAGTAACGGGTTATGGGACTTGATCCACCCTAAAACATGAATGGAACCGCAACGGTGAGCGCATTTTCTGCAGCTTGCTGCAGGCAGCTTCAAAAGGGGATAAAATGCTGGCAAATTATGGGTATAAAGACGCGTCGGGAGATTTTTTCATCACCCTGGACACGGATAAATGCAATGGCTGCGGGGACTGTGTCCCGGTCTGTCCGTCTGCCGTGTTCGAAGTGCTCGATGAAGATCCCAATGATCCATTCCGGGACGAGCCGGTCGCCATTGTCGTTGTCGAAAAAAAGAAAAAATTAAAATATGAATGCAATCCCTGCAAGCCTTCCCAGAACCGGCCGCCGCTTCCCTGTGTGAAAGCCTGCCGGGCTGGGGCGATTTCTCATTCCTGGTAATTCAGAGAGAGATGATGGATCAAGTTACATTGACAATCAACGGGCAGGATCTGCGGGTGCCTGAAGGAACGACAATTCTCAACGCCGCCCAGGGGGCGGGGATATATATCCCCACCCTGTGTCATCACCCGGACCTGCCGCCGGCCAAGGAGTGTGAACACGTCCAGGCGATCTATCAGTGCGACCGGAAGATTGAAAGCACGGCACCGCAAGGTCCGATGCTGGGCTGTCGCCTCTGCGGGGTGGAAATCCAGGGGGACCCCGTGCCCAAGGGCGCATGTTCGACCCCTGTCCGGCATGGCATGGTGGTGGTCACCGACAGCGAGAAAATGCGGGCAATCCGGCAGGAAAATTTAATCCCCATTCTTGCCCGGCATCCCCATGCCTGTTTACTCTGCGCCCAGCAGGAAGGATGCAGCCGGACCCAGTGTTCTTCAAATGTTCCGGAAAATGAACGCTGCTGCGCGCAATTCGGAAATTGTGAATTGCAAAAGGTCGTCAATTACATCGGCATTGCCGGCGCGACGCCCAAATGGAACCCCTCGAATTTGCCCGTCTTCAGGGACGAGCCGCTTTTTGAAAGGGACTACAATCTTTGTATCGGCTGCACCCGGTGTGTGAGGGCCTGCCGGGAGCTTCGGGGCATTGAAGCCATCGGGTTTGTTTATGATGAAAAAAAGGAAAAGCAGGTTGGCACGTTAGCTCCTGATCTGGCGCAGTCCGGCTGTAAGTTTTGTACGGCCTGCGTAGAGGTCTGTCCCACCGGCGCCTTGACGGATAAAGCCGTTCGCGCCGGAAAGAAAGAAGAGGATCTTGTGGCCTGCAAAACGGCCTGCCCGGTACATATCGATATTCCGGAATACCTGCGGCTGATTGTGCAAGGCAAAAATGATGAAGCCCATGCCGTGATCCGGGAAAAAGTTCCTCTGCCGGGGGTTCTCGGGCGTGTGTGCATTCACCCATGTGAAGATGCCTGCCGCCGCGGGCAGGTGAATGGACCGGTCGGCATCTGCGCTTTAAAGCGTTATGCTGCCGACGGGCAGAGCGGATCATGGAAAAACCGCTCCGGGGTGAAAGCCGATACCGGGGAAAAAGTGGCCGTTGTGGGCTCGGGGCCGTCCGGTTTGACCGCGGCCTTTTATCTGCGCAAACAGGGCCACGCGGTTACCATTTTCGAAGCCCGGGATCAGGCCGGCGGCATGATGCGCTATGGCGTACCTGCGTATCGGTTGCCCCGGGATATTCTGGATCAGGAAGTAAATGATATTTTGGCCCTGGGAATCGCGTTTGCCCCCAACCGGAAACTCGGCAGGGATTTTACTTTTCAGGGCCTTGCGGATGAAGGTTTCAAGGCTGTTTTCATGGGGGTCGGCGCGCAGCTCAGCCGCCGTATTCCCTTGGAAGGACTGGAGCTGCCCGGTGTGCGCTGGGGGGTTGATTTCCTGGAGAAAGTGGCCCGGGGGGAAAATGTCCGGTTGGATGAGAAGGTGGTCGTCGTGGGCGGCGGAAATGTGGCCGTGGATGTGGCCTTGACCGCCCTGCGCTGCGGCGCAAAAGAAGTGACGATGGTCTGCCTGGAGTGTGAGGAAGAAATGCCGGCTCACACCTGGGAGCTTGAAGACGCCGTCGCGGAAGGGGTCCGCCTGATGCCTTCCTGGGGCCCCCACAAGATCCTGAGCAGGGATGGCCGGGTTGCCGGTATGGAACTGGTTCAGTGCACCTGCGTTTTTGACGAAAGCGGGAATTTCTGCCCGCAATTCAGTGAGGATAGGCAGACAATTTCCGCGGATCAGGTCATTATGGCCATCGGCCAGGCAGCGGATCTGTCCTTTCTGGAAAAAGACAGTCCCATTGCGACTGACGGCGGGTTGATCGTGGTCGATGAAGACACCCTGGAAACAGGCATGCAGGGTGTTTACGCGGGCGGGGACGTTACATCGGCCCAGGGCGCTATCATCCATGCGATTGCCGCCGGCCGAAAAGCGGCTGTGGCCATTGACAAGGCGCTCGGGGGCACCGGGGACATCCAGGAGGTTCTGTTCCGGAAACAGGCGCCCGATCCATATCTGGGGCGTGAGGAAAACTTTGCGCAATGGCCCAGGGAGGCAGTCCCCGAATTGGGCCCCGGAACCCGTGTGAATGGATTTGAAGAAATCAGTTTAGGATACGGTCCGGACCAGGCCCGGAAGGAAGCAAAACGCTGCCTGCAGTGTGACGTAAGGCTTTATATGGGGTGTAACACTTTGCCTCCTGAACTCTGGATGCCCTTCAACCCTGATGTTGTCCGTCAGGTTCCAGCCGCAGAGGGAGTTTACCGGCTGTTGGATGCGGATCATAACGTCCTGGCCATTAAAGGCGCCTTTAATCTTCTGAAGGCCCTTTCCGAAGAGCTGGATGATCGTGACAATGTCGCCTGGTTTGAATATGAAGAAGACAAAATGTATTCCAAGCGGGAAAGTGAATTGATTCAAAAGTATCTCCATGAACACGGTGAGATGCCGGGCGGGGGGCTGGATGAGGACCTTGACCTGTTTTAGCCCGAAGACCTTGGCATAACTGCCTTTCTCTTGTTGCCATGAATGCGCGGGGGTAATTAGAGGTGTTTGCGAAGATTGATGAAGTTGCTCCTGTCAAACCCGAGCCGTTTGAAAAATGACAGCAGATCGGTGGAATCCCAACGGACGGAAGTATAAATGTTTTTAATGCCTTTGGCTTTAAAAAAATTAAACACCTCCTGGGCCAGCCTGTCGCCGATACCCTGACCCATATATTTGGGGTCCACACCTACATTTGCGATCCACGCGCTTTTGTTGATGCCGAACCCCCCGGAAAGAATATAGCAGATGATATAGCCCACTACGGATCCGTCCAGCTCGGCTGCAAAGCAGGCGCCCTCATCTCTTTTCACCTGTTCTTCGATAATATTTTTAAATTCAAACCTGTCGGAGGGTTGGGTGATGGCGCCGTAAATTAATGAAATATCGTCCGAATCTTCCATTTTTAATTTTCTGATTATCACTTCGTTCACTGATGGACTCCTTACGATGGCCGGACTAATCAATTCTTATTATTTTGACATGGTGACCCACCCAGTTGGGAGGAAGGTATACCCTGCCGCTGTTTCCGCTCAGCTTGACCTTTTTTTCGATCATTTCTTCCCCGTAAATAATAAATTTCACGGCGCTTTTATTCGGATCGATTGTTTCGTCCCTATCGTCGTCAATGTTCGTTTCGTTTGGCATTTTTTAACCTTTTCCGCTAATGGAAGCGTCTGAAATCCGATTTTTCAGGAGACCATCAACCTTCAAGCGCTAAACCTTAAGATATTCCATATACACAACATAAATACACGATCATAGGATTCGGGTCAAGAATTTTAAGCTGTATTTCAGCTGTATTTCAGTTGCATTCGGTGAAAACTATTGACTTTAAGGGCCGTTAAAATTAAAAAATGGGGTGTTTTTGAAATCGGAACAGGATTTATTGCTTCTTATGAAATTCTCAAGATCGGAGCAGGGATGAGTATGTTTCCATGCAAAGCGCTGGTTACCGGGGGGGCGGGCTTTATCGGTTCCCACCTTGTCGATGCGCTGTTGGAAAAAAGGTGTGATGTCACAGTGCTGGATAATCTTTCCAGTGGAAGACTGTCAAATATTGAACATGTAAAAGACCGCATCGTTTTCTGCCAGGGCGATATCCGGGACCCGGACATCCTTCTGAAAACCGTTAAAGACTGCTCGCTGATATTTCATCTGGCCGCGGTGGTTTCGGTCCCTCAGACCGTGGAGGATCCCATGGATTCCGCCCTGGTAAACGAAATCGGGACACTCCAGGTGCTGGAAACGGCGCGCCGGTCCGGGGTGCAGCAGGTCGTTTTGTCAAGTTCCTGCGCTGTTTACGGGGATGACCCGCAGCTTCCCAAAAATGAGAGAATGAATGTAAAACCCCTGAGCCCCTATGCGGTTCAAAAGCTCAGCGGAGAATATTATGCCCGTCTCTACCATGAGCTTTATGGTATGAGGACCCTGAGCCTGAGATATTTTAATGTTTACGGCCCCAGGCAGGATCCGGGCTCGCCTTATTCGGGCGTCATTTCCATCTTCATGCGCAAAGCCTTATCCGGCCAGCCTGCGCTGATTTACGGCGATGGAAATCAGTCCCGCGATTTCGTTTTTGTCAAGGATGTCGTCCGGGCCAATTTGCTTGCGGCCGACTGCGGAGATACAAGGGGGCAGATCTTTAACATCGGCACGGCAACACCGGTGACCATCAAGCGTTTATGGCAGATGGTCTGCCAGATGTCCGGACAGGATATGGATCCGGAATTTGCAGCGCCCAGGCCCGGAGAGGTTTTTGCTTCCGTGGCCGATATCGGCGCGGCCAGATCCATTTTGGGGTTTGTGCCCGAGTACGCCATCGAAAAGGGTCTTGCGGAAACGATGAAGTGGCACAGGGGGGCAGGGCGCACATGAAACTTGTGTTTAAAACAGTCCTGGTGACCGGGGCGGCCGGATTTATCGGCTATCATCTGTCCAAACGCCTCCTGGATGAGGGCTATGATGTCACGGGCATGGACAACATGAGCCCTTACTATGATGTCAATTTAAAAAAGGCGCGGCTGGACCGGCTTCTATCCTTTACAAAGTTTTCTTTTTTTCATCAGGACCTGTCGGACCGGGACGATCTGAATGAATTATTCAAAAAAACCCGCTTTGACGTCGTGGTCAATCTGGCGGCTCAGGCCGGGGTGAGGTATTCACTGACAAATCCTTATGCCTATGCGGAATCAAATCTGGTCGGGTTTATCAATCTGCTCGAGTGCTGTCGGCACAGCAAGGTGAAGCATCTCGTGTTCGCCTCATCCAGCTCCGTGTATGGC
>JAUYIZ010000389.1 GCA_030688615.1 Desulfobacterales bacterium
CAGAAATCGGGCAAAATAGGGGGTTTTGCAAAGGTCTCTGGCATTTTTGCGCGCGCCCTTACCCGATGACCGTCAAAGGATCCAGCAGCGTCAAGGCATCCAAAGCGTCCAGGGTCTCCCAGGTAAGTTGATCCGGAGAAATTACCCGGGATGCCCGTCCGAGAGAAAGGTGCAAATGCGGGAGCACGCCGGATTTCGACCTGCCCGCACCGGCTATGGTTGCAATGATATCGCCTGCCCGGACGATACTGCCGGGATAAAGGTGCTGTCCGGGAGTCGTGTGGCCGTAAAACGAATATAATATCATGGGGTCGCCACGGGTGACATGATGTTCAACGATGATCGACTTGCCGAGAAAATCGTCGATGATACCGACCGCAACGCCGTCATACAAAACGGGAATCCTGGTATTTATTTCCATGCCGTGGGTCTGATTGCGCCGGTCCCGGTAAAGGCATAAATCCAACCCTTCATGGGGCTTTTGCCGCCTGCCCCTGTCGCCCCACCATCTGTCTTGGGCGTGAAACAACATCCCGGGACAAAAGACCCAGCTTTCAAAACCGCCCCCCTGCAAATCATTTTCCCGCATGAAATGGCGGTTGAATTGAGATGGTATTATCGCTCCTGCCGCGAAAAAATTTAAATTTTCGTCGTTGCCCATGGGACGGTTCCCGCAATAATGAGACTTTGCAAAAGACCCCGCTTTCGCCCGGGAAAAATTGCTTGTAATTTGCAAAAAACAAGATTATGTTGACCACCAGGGAAATTTAAACACTTATTTCGCCGGCCCTGTTCTTAACACTTACAATCTGCTCACGTTAAAGGATGTAGCCATGAAAGATGAAACAGCTGAAAAACCCTACCTGTATGAAATCCTGGTTATTCTCGTTTTCGCAATTGTTATTACCCTGCTGATGGGTTATTTAAAGGCCTTTGAGAGACTTATCATATTTTTTCAACGGTATGATTTCATCACCCTTGTCGACTTTGCCGTGTTCCTGCCCTCTTTTCTGGCTATGGGTTTCATTCTCTTTGCATATCACAAAATCGAGCAGTTGCAAAAAGAGATCGCCAAAACCAATTATTTACAAAAAGAATTAATCGAGAGCGACAAAAAGTACCGGGAGCTGAGTATTACCGATGACCTCACCCATCTGTACAACTCAAGGCATTTTTATAATCAGTTAAAAGCAGAGATCAGTCGCGCCGTCCGCCACAAGCGCCCCCTGTCCCTGGCGATCATGGATATTGATAATTTTAAACAGCACAATGACACTTACGGGCATCTGGAAGGGGACAATGTTTTGTCTTCATTGGGAAAATTGATCAATGAGTACCTGCGGGGCGTGGATTCCGGCTATCGGTATGGCGGAGAGGAATTTGCCCTGATTTTACCTGATACCGACATCAAGGGAGCCGCATTTGTTGCGGAAAGAATGAGAAAAGGATTCGAATCTCTAACTTTTTCACCCAGACCCAACGAGAAGATAAATTGTACCATCAGTATCGGTGTTGCCCAGTATGAACCGGAAATAGAGTTGAAGGCCTTGATAAATAAAGCAGATAAAGCAATGTATAAGGCAAAGGACCAGGGGAAAAACAAAGTTGTTTTAAGTGAAGCTTGATACTGCTGAAGTTTCCGCGTCACCCGCAAAAAAAACAAGCCGCCATTACACCTCACCCCCCCGGCTTTCGGCAACATGCCCCCCTTCCGGAGGATTTTTTTTTAAAACCCCGGATAGGCAGAGTTCCTGTTGACATCATGGATCCCTTGGATTACACAGGCAGAGTTTTCCATCGATTTTTTTGACAGGGACCGGAGAGCCTTTGGAAAACCCCTGTAGCGTTAAGTTTTTTCCCCAATACCTCGAATAATTATGACCCGGATAAAAAAATCTTTTTATAACACGGTTCACGGCCCGAACCATCACTGGTGGGTGCTGGCTGTAACTTCTCTGGGAACATTCATGTCCTGCTATGATGCGGGAGCCGTGAACATCAGCCTGCCCAACATCATGGTTTCTTTCCAAACCAGCCTTGCCGCCACCAGCTGGGTCATTTTAGCCTACCTGCTGACGGCCACCGCTTTTTTATTGCCCGCGGGCAGACTGGGAGACATCATCGGCCGGAAAAAGATCTACAATCTCGGGTTTCTCATTTTCATTGCGGGCTCTTTTCTGTGCGGCTTTTCTGCAACCGCAATTCAGCTTATTCTTTTTAGAATTCTGCAGGCTGTCGGTGTTGCCATGCTGCAGACCAGCAGTTTTGCCATCATCACCGCCAGCTTTCCTGAAAGGGACCGGGGCAAGGCGCTGGGATTGGGGAGCACCGTGGCCGCAATCGGCACGACGTTAGGCCCATCCCTGGGGGGGCTTATCGTGGCTGCTGCGGGCTGGAGGGGCATATTTTTCCTTAATGTGCCCGTGGGACTGTTGGGCACCGTCCTGGGATATCTGGTGCTGCAGGAAGGAATCGTTACATCGCCAACCCGTCAAAGCAGCCGGAATTTTGATATCGGCGGCGCCCTTCTGGCTGCTGTCGGGATCGGTTTTCTCCTGGTCGGATTAAGCCTCGGCCAGGAAGGCAACTGGACTTCATGGGAAACGCAAGTCTTTCTGGGCATGGCGCTGCTGGCGATCGCCGCCTTCCCATGGTATGAATCCCGCCAGACAAATCCCCTCGTGGATATGGGTCTGTTTAAAAATCGGACGTTCAGTTTTAATATGGCCGGCCGGTTCATCTGCTTTTTATCCATTTCAGCCAATTCCCTGCTCATGCCCTTTTATTTACAAATTGTCCGGGACTATTCTCCGGCACAGGCCGGATTGTTCATCGCCCCCATGAGTCTGGTCATCGCAACGGTTTCCCCGGTTGCGGGCTGGCTGACCAACTACATCAACACGCGCATCCTTTCTTCCACCGGAATGGCGCTGATGGGACTTTCCCTCTATTTTCTCAGCCGGCTTGATCCGCTGTCAAGTTATGCCGAGGTGCTCTGGGGACTGACCCTTCTGGGGCTCGGCAATGCCGTCTTCCAAACTCCCAACAACACTTCGATCATGGATTCGGTGGAAAGTGAAAAATTCGGCATAACTTCAGGAATTCTTTCCCTGGTCAGAAACACGGCGCGGGCCCTGGGCATTTCTCTGGCCAGCACCATTGTCGTCGCGAGCATGTTTTCCTCGGTGGGGAGAATATCCATTCACAGCCTGAAAAGAGATCCGTCCCTGCTGGGATCCGGAACCGCGGCCCTTTCTCATGGGATCGGGACAGCCTTTTTCGCCGCCTCCCTGGTGTGTATTCCCGGCGTCATCTTTTCTTTAATCCGCGGTAAAACCGAAAGGGATAAAGGCCGGCATCATATAACCACATGAATATCCGTCAATCTTTTTTCAGCAGGGCCCACGGAGTCAACCATCACTGGTGGGCGCTGGGTGCAATCTCCATCGGGTCGTTTGCGGCAACCTATGACACGGGGGCGCTCAATATAAGCCTGCCCCAAATCATGGTTTCATTTCAAGCCAGCTTCAAGTTGATCATCTGGGTGCCCCTTGCATTTTTATTGACCAGCACGGCCTTTTTACTGCCCGCCGGCCAACTGGGGGATATCATCGGCCGGAAAAAAATTTACAATATCGGTTTAATCATCTTTCTGGCGGGTTCTGCTTTATGTGTCCTCTCCCAAAGTCCGACCCAGTTGATCCTCTTCCGCGTTTTCCAGTCCCTTGGGGCATCCATGATATACACCAATTTTTTTGCCATCATCACCGCTGTTTTCCCCGAAAAAAATCGAGGGCAGGGTCTGGGTTTCGGCATGGCCCTGGCCGTCATCGGCGTTTCATCCGGCCCGGCAATCGGGGGCCTCATCACGAGCTACGTGGGCTGGAGGGGCATATTTGTGCTGAATGTCGCCGCAGCGATTTCGGGGCTGATCTCGTCACACCTGATCCTGCAGGAAAAACTGGTCTCGCCGCCTTCGGGTGAATCCTCCCGCCATTTTGATGTGGTAGGCACCGGCCTGGTCGCCGCAGCCATTGTTTCCCTTTTTGTGGGTTTAAATTTCGGTCAGGAAAAAGGATGGGACGCCGTGGCCACGCACATTCTCTTCGCGATTGCCGCCCTGACCATGATCGCTTTCCCGTGGTATGAATCCCGCAGGACCCATCCCGTGGTGGATATAACTCTTTTTAAAAACCGCATCGTCAGCTTTAACATGATCGCCCGCCTGATATGCTTTTTCGCGCTGGCAGCCAACGGGTTGCTGATGCCTTTTTTCCTGCAACTTGTCCGGGGGTATTCTCCGGCCGAGGCCGGACTCACCATTGCCGCCATGAGCATCATTATCGCGATCGTTTCCCCTGTCACCGGTTCGCTTGCCAATCACATCAGTTCACGGACCTTATCCACTGCCGGCATGGCGCTGATGAGTTTATCCCTGTATTTTCTCAGCCGGCTGAATCTGTCTTCCACATATGGGGATGTCCTCTGGCGCCTGCTTCTCCTGGGGCTGGGGCACGCCATATTCCAGACCCCCAACAGCACTTCAATTATGGATTCAGTGCCCAAAGACAAGTTCGGCGTCATATCGGGTGTCCTGGCCCTGATCAGACAAACAGGGCAAGCCCTGGGCATCGGTGTGGCCAATACAATCGTGGTGGCCAGCTTGTCCTCAAAGGTGGGCAATGTCTCACTCTACAGTATCAAAAGGGATGCCACGCTGCTGGAACAGGGGGACGCCATTTCGGCTTTTGCCGCCGGCATTGACCAGGCTTTTTTAGCTGCTTCGCTGATCTGCATCCTCGGTGTCATCTTTTGCCTGATCCGGGGCAAGACGGCGAGGGACCAGGGCATACACGCCCGCTGAGGCATGTAAAGATCCGGGTCCAGAGGGCCCCCC
>JAUYIZ010000401.1 GCA_030688615.1 Desulfobacterales bacterium
AGAAAACCGATCGACTCGACTCAGTTGGCAATACGACAAAAGCGCTGACGAAAGGGTATGCCATCGGTTCAGCTGCTTTGGCGGCATTTCTGCTTTTTAGCGCATATATGGATGAGGTGACTAAAATCACCGGCATACATATGACGGTTAATCTTAATCGCATCCCGGTGTTTGTGGGTGCACTTTTGGGGGCCACGCTGGTGTTTGTGTTTAGTTCCTTTGCCATCAAGGCGGTTGGAAATGTCGCGCAAGTTCTCATTGCCGAGGTTCGTCGGCAGTTCCGAGAAAACCCGGGCATTATGGATGGATCATCTAAGCCTGATTATGCTACCTGTGTCGACCTGGTTACCAGAGGTGCGTTGAAACAAATGGTGCTTCCAGCGATCATTGCGATTATGTCTCCTGTCGTGGTTGGCTTTGGTTTTAAGCACCTTTCGTCCATCGGCAATGTTGGTGCTGAAGCTGTAGCAGGATTTTTGATGGTTGCCACGATTGCAGGCATTTTGCTGGCAACCGTGATGAATAATGGGGGCGGTGCCTGGGACAATGCGAAGAAATATATCGAATCGGGTGAATTTAAAGTTAATGGTGTTGTGGTGGGCAAAAATTCAGAGCCTCACAAGGCTGCTGTCGTCGGGGATACCGTGGGTGACCCGTTCAAGGACACTGCCGGGCCGTCGTTGCACGTGCTCATCAAGCTGTTAGCAACGGTGACGTTAGTGTTGGCGCCGTTATTTATCTGAAACGACCATGATTTTGGCTTTTCGACGAAAATCAGTTCTGGGGATAACTCCGGAACTGATTTTTTTTTGCAGCCATGGCGCTGCTGCCAAAAGTAGGCGATGGGTCGGTTCAGATAAGAATTTTCCGGTTAAACAGGTTCATTCCGCTTTTGACATCTTTGCGTAGCATCGTAACGACCGCATCGTGAGCTCTTTGAAGTATTTGATCCAAAAGCGCTTCTTCCCGGTCATTGAATTGGCCCAACACATGTCCCACAACACCTTTTTCAGAATCGGAACGCCCGATACCGATGCGCAGACGCACAAAATCACCGCCGCCAAAAGCCTCCATTAGGGACCGGATGCCATTATGCCCGCCGTGGCCTCCATTGTCCTTTATTTTTGTTCTCCCAAAATCCAGGTCGATGTCATCGTGAATGATTAACATCTGCCTGCTGGATATGCTGTAGAATGCGGCTGTTTTCCGGATCGGATCGCCGCATGCGTTCATAAAGGATAATGGTTTCGCCAAAACGACCCGGCTTCCTTCTATGAGCCCGGAACCGGCGAGAACGTTAAACTTTTTTTTATCCAGGGGAATTGAAAAGGTGTCTGAAAGTTTATCGATGATCATGAATCCGGCGTTATGACGGGTATGGACATATTTTCCGCCCGGATTTCCCAGCCCGACTATAAAACATAATTCGGTGTTCTGCATCTTTTTTATTGCGGTCCAGGCGGGGTATTATGCCTCGTCGGGTTCGGTGTCCTCTTCCTGGTCTTGGGCTTCTTTCTCACCCTCTTCGGTTTCCTCGGCCTTGGGCGCCGAGACGGTGACCACGGTAAAATTAGACTCCGCGACCATCTCCATATCCCCTGAAAGAGGAATTTCGTCTAAATGTACGGAATCCCCGATGTTCAGGTTGGTGATATCCACCTCGATGACATCAGGAATCTCATTGGGGAAAACCAGGATCTCCAGTTCGCGCCGCACGATTTCCACCACACCGCCAAGCGCAACCCCGGCAGCATTGCCCCGGGTTACCACGGGGACATTGACCCGGATCTTTCGATCCAGGGCGACCTCATAGAAATCAACATGCAGATACTGCTGGGAAACCGGGTGGGTCTGCAGTTCTTTAATCATGGCTATTTTGGTGTATTCCGTTCCGTTTTGAATCACAAGGTTCAGCAGGACATGGCTGACCTCGCGCTTTTTCAGGACCTTTTCAAGTTCTTTGATGTAAACGGAAAGTGAAACTGGCGCTATCCCGGGTCCGTAAAGCACCCCGGGGATTTGATTATCCCTGCGCAGGGTCCTGGCCGGCCCATTGCCCGTACGGGTTCTAACCTTGGTTTTTAATTCGAGTATCTCCAAAAAAGTTGCCTCCTTTATAAGGATGAATTCGTAAAAAGCCGAATTCATTACGTTTTAAGTGTTAAGTTTTAAGATTTAAGCTGTTAGGATAAAAGTATTTATGCAGATACTTAAAACGTAAAACTTAAATCTTAAATCTCGAACGTTAGTTCGCTATATAAATAACGACGTGACCGAATCCCCCCGGTGGCTGCGTATAATCGCTTCTCCCACCAGCTTGGCAATGCTTAACACGTTAATTTTTTCACAAGCAGCCCCCGGGGCGCCCAATGGTATGGTATCCGTAACCGCAAGGGACTTAATCCTGGATTTGCTGATGCGCTCGATTGCCGGGCCGGATAATACGGCATGGGAACAACAGGCATGAACTTCCTTGGCCCCATAGGCCATCAAGGCATCCACAGCCTCCACCAGGGTTCCCGCTGTATCCACCATATCGTCTATGATAACCGCGGTTTTTCCGGCAACATCCCCGATGACCGCCATGGCCTTGGCCTGGTTGGGCAATTCCCTGCGCTTGTCGATGATCGCCAGGCTGGTCTTGAGCCGCTTGGCATAGGCCCTGGCCCTTTCAACGCCTCCAGCGTCCGGTGACACAATAATGGTGTCATTCTTCATATTTTCTCTGATATACTCTATCATTACCTGCGCTGCAAAGAGATTGTCCACCGGAATATTAAAAAACCCCTGGATCTGTCCGGCATGAAGATCCATGGTGATGATACGGTCCGCCCCGGAAACCGTCAACAAATCGGCCACCAGCTTTGCGCTGATGGGAACCCGCGGGGCAACCTTCTTATCCTGGCGTGAATACCCGTAATAGGGAATGACAGCGGTAATCCGTTTGGCCGAAGACCGCTTAAACGCGTCGATCAGCAGCAGCAATTCAACCAGGTTGTTGTTCACCGGCGCACAAGTTGACTGAAGGATGAAAACATCTTTGGACCGGACGTTTTCCTCGATTTCGATCTGTATCTCACCGTCACTGAAGGTGGTCACCTTGGCGCCGCCCAGTGGAATTTCAAGGTGATTGCATATTTTTTTTGCAAGCCCCGGATTGGAGTTTCCGGTAAATATCGAAAATCCGTTCATCTTTGCTTTCCCATCAAAATTTTTCAAAGGCCCCGGTTCCGCCTGGCTGGGGCGGGAGGATTCGAACCTCCGGATGCAGGAACCAAAATCCTGTGTCTTACCGCTTGACGACGCCCCAGTAAACCGCAACAGCAAGCGCATTCCCCGCTGCTTGCAGGCGGGGAGCTTCCATTAATTTTATCCTCATCCATCAGACCAGCAGATCTGCCATAAACAATGTCCATTTGGCATTGTGCGAAAGCGATCGGTAGGCACGCGCGGCCTGATCCTTTCCCGTGAAAAGGCCAAAAACCGCAGATCCGCTTCCGGACATGAGGGCGCCCCTGGCCCCGACGCTCAACAGCGCCTGCTTGGCTGTGAGGATATCCGGACAGGTTGATCCCGCAACGGTTTCAAGGTCATTGCGTAAATGTCGTTCCGGGTCAAAGGGCTCATTCTTAAAAAAATATTTATTATCCTCTTTTACAGGATTTGTCAATTTTAAATTGAGCCGGCTAAAAATCGAAGCGGTGGAAACGGGTATTCCCGGGAAAATGATGACGACGCTGAAGGGCGCAAGGCCATCGAACCTTTCCAGCTGTTCACCGATTCCGGTTGCCATGGCCGGCTTGCCGAAAATAAAAAAAGGAACGTCCGCCCCGAGGCAGCGCCCCATGGAAACAAGATTTTCCGGATCCAAAGGATAGTGATAGTAGCGGTTCAACGCGGTTAACACCGCAGCGGCATTGCTGCTTCCCCCGCCCAGTCCGGCCGCGACCGGTATGTGCTTTTCAATAGCGACCGCCACCCCCCGGTTTACGTTGAGCGTGGAAAAAAAAAGACTTGCCGCCCGGTGCGCCAGGTTGGTTTCATCTTCCGGCACCAGGGGATGACGGCAGGCCACCGAAATCCGGCCGGCGTTGAAACCCAGTGAAACGATGTCATAAAGCCCGATGCCGCACATGAGCGTCCTGACTTCATGATACCCGTCCGTTCTTTTTCCCAGTACCTGCAGGAACAAGTTTATTTTTGCAGGGGAAAGAACCCTGGTTTGCCCACGATCACTTTCCATCCGGATGCCGGTTATCCTTTTTCCTTCACATACATCAGCCGCAGGTCGTGCAGGATATTTTTCGAAAGTTTTTCTTCATCTTCCGTTAAATTCCCGCGCGTTTTTTCATCCAGCATCCCTATGATATCAATGGTCTGTTTGGCAAGAGGCATGTTTTTTATCTTTTCCCCGGTGGATGGATCTTCCATGATGCCAAGCTGAACCAGTGCGGATGCATTCAGCGAAAAAATAAAAGTTGAAAAATTGATTTTCGGAAAATGGGTCCCGCTTGGGACTTTTCCGGCCGCGTCAGCAGGTTTTACACCCTCTTTTTCTGCTTTGGTCTGCGGACCTTCCTTCGCGGCCGGTTCTGCCCCGGCGCCCTCACTTTCCCCGGAAAATAACCGCCGGTCTTTAATCGTAAAGCCTTTTTCTTCTGCCATAGCTTCTCCTGTCGGATTTAGCTGGGTAGGGTCCACCATCATCTCATCGTCAGAATTCAAGTGGTATGACGCTTTTAACCAGCGACAATGTACGCAGTTCCTCGAGCACCTTATCGGGTATGGAGGTATCCGTACAGAGGAAGATGACATTTCTTTCCCCGTCCTCCTCCTGTCCCACCTGCATTCGGCCGATATTAATATTATGTTTGCCCAGCGTTGTTCCGATCTGTCCGATGGACCCGGGTTTGTCAAGGTTGTAGATCAATGCCAGGTGCCCCTTGGGGATCATTTCAAGACGGAAATTATTGATTCGTACGATTCGCGTATCCTTTTTGCCGAAGATGGTCCCCACAACCACATTGGTCATTTCGCTGGAAACAACCTGGACCTTGATCATATTGATATAATCTTCCGATTCCAGGCTGGATGTCTCGGTGACTTTTATTCCCCTTTCCTTGGAAAGAATCGGCGCATTGACAAAATTCACATCATCTTTGACCACCGGGGCCAGAAGGCCTTTCAGGATGGCAGTCGACACCGGGGTCATGTCGAGGCCCTGAAAATCTCCGGCATACTCGATGACGACTTCTTTAATGGGACCATGAATCAGCTGGGACTGCAGGCTGGCGATATTCTCGGCCAAAGACAGGTAAGGCCCCAGTTTTTTCAGCAATTCCCCGGTCACTGAAGGAACATTTACCGCATTGAGGATGGTGCCGTTCTTCAGATAATCCACGATCTGGTTGGCTACCGCCACCGCCACGTTGGTCTGGGCCTCATGGGTGGATGCGCCAAGGTGCGGCGTGCCTATCACCCGGTCCGTTTCAAAGAGCGGGGAACGTCCCGGCGGTTCGGTTTCAAAGACATCCAGCGCGGCCCCGGCAACTTTCCCTGACATGATGGCATCATACAGGTCCGCTTCCCCCACGATGCCGCCACGGGCGCAATTGATGATCATGACGCCAACTTTCATCTGATCGAAAGCATCCTTATTAATAAGCCCCA
>JAUYIZ010000257.1 GCA_030688615.1 Desulfobacterales bacterium
GCGAAAGGCGAAAGGCCGGATTGCCTTGTTTTTTCCCTTAGCCCTTCGCCTTTAGCCTTGCGCCGATAAGTTTAATTCTCAATCATTGCGCAAACCAAAAACGTAAATTTTTCTCACGTTTTTGGGACATAATCACATAACGGATCCAGGCGAAAAATAATCTCAAATTCCACTTGATCTCGACCTATCGTGACCCGGAACTGGCAATCAAGACGCACTTTTTAAGACCTGCGCAGAGCAGAAATAAAAAAAAGAAATAAATTTGAGAAAAGGAGCGCTCTATGGCTCAACTGCCCGTTGTCGAAATATTTTCCGATTATACCTGACCGTGGTGCTATTTCATTACAGGTCGTATTGAAAGATTACAGGAGGAGTACGAAATCTCCGCGCGCTGGACTGCGTATCCGCTTCGGCCCGATACCCCCGAAGACGGACTGCCGCTGGAACAGCTGTTTCCAGACAAGGACATCGATAAAATAAATGTCCGGCTGAAACTTGCGGCCGGCCAGGCGGGGCTGCCGTTTGGCTGCAGGAAGATGACATTCAACAGCCGTGTTGCCCATGAGTTGAACAAATGGGCAGATACCCAAGGCTGTGGCGCAGCGTTCCGTAAGGCGGTATTTTGCGCCTACCTCGTGGACGGGAAAAACATCGGCAAAGTCCCTGTTCTAATGGAACTGGTTTCGTCCATAGGGCTGTCTTGTCAAGAAGCGGACCGGATACTTGAAACCCACGCTTTCAAAGATGCTGTTGATTCGGACTGGGCCCGTTCTCTTCAGGTCGACCCGGAGTATATCCCGTCGTTGATGTTAAACGGGCAGCTTCTGGTCAACCCGCAGGAATATAGCCTCTATGAAAAGCTCATGCGGGATAACAATATCAAGCGACGCGGTGATGGCGCCTGAAATATGCCGTTGATTTCTCATCGAAAGCATAGTTATGGAGTTTCTCTCGAATGACATTCGGGATATTCCAGCCAAATTTTTCCAGCTCTTGAAATTTTCATCACACCAATATCCAGCTGCAAATAAAATATCTTGACAATATTAATAAGTGGAGCTAATAAATTTTATAATTAATCATTTACACTAAATCATCTGAAATGTTAAACGGTCAGGAATCTTGTCAACCATGGGAGGATATTTTGAGCCTGATTGGCGAAAAGATTGCATATGCTCATTGGGATGAGAGCCAAAAGCCTTGGGTGATCCAAGGAATTCATTTCGATCATGGTGTTTTGTTTCGTGCGAAATATAAAGGCTATTTTTATTCGGCAGTGGTTGAAAACGGCGCGCTGGTATTAAAAAACCGACGGTTTACATCGCCCACGGCGGCCGCATTTTCAATTACCCGGCAGACTCACATGGACGGATGGTGCTTCTGGGAATGCAAATTGCCAGAGCACGACCAGTGGGTTCCCATGAGCGATATGAAATACCCTACAGGTTTTGAGCCCGGCTTTATCCTGTGAATTGGGAAGATACCGAACGGTTTTCCTTCCGTTGACCCCTCCCTAAAAAATCATTGTCCTGTTGTTTTAACCTCGACTATGCTATTAATCATTTCATCCTCAATTTACACCCAAATTCGACCTTATTTGACCCAGTGCTGTGACAAGCAAAATACATGTTACGCTAGGGATGGTCTGCTGAAATATTGTAGCGCCGCCGGGCGGCAAACGGAAGACAACGAACATCAAGCTTAGGAATCGGGAGAGATCCGTTTTCTCCCATCAACCCGAGGAGAGTCGGCACATGAATAAATCAGGCGGAAAATATTTCATCGTAATAATTATGGCGATCTCGGTCGCTGCCACGTTAATGGGTTACGTAAAAGCCGAAGCTCAATGGGAGGCAAAATGGCAGCAGACGCTGGAAGCCGGGAAAAAAGAAGGTAAGGTGGCGGTGTATATTTCTTCCCTGGGGCCTGCGCTGAGAAAACAGGCGCCTGTTTTCAAAGAGAAGTTCGGCATCGAGGTCGAGGTTACATCCGGCAGAGGCAATGCCATATTAAGTAAGCTGCGTACGGAAAAAACGGCCGAGTTGAATCTCGCTGATGTTGTAATGGGAGGGTCCAATAGTTTGCAGCCTCTCAATAAGTTAGGCGTGACAGAGCCCTTGGATAACAAACTGATACTGCCGGAGGTCACCAATACCAAGCTTTGGCACACGTTGGACAGCCTTCCGTGGTTAGACGGGGCCAAACATTTTCTCCGTTTTTATGCCTATCCGAATCGGGACATATCCATCAACACCGACCTTGTTAAACCGGGTGAAATACAATCGTGGCAGGACCTTCTAAAACCCCCGTATAAAGGAAAGATCGTATGGAGCGACCCCAGTGTGCCCGGAAGCGGCTTCAATGGCTTTTGCACTCTTCTGATCAACAAGGTGACCGATAAGAATTACTACCTCCAGATGGTTGCCACACAGGATATCGCATTATCCAGGGACCTGCGTCAAATGGCAGAGTGGCTTGCCAGGGGAAAATATGCTGTGGCTGTTTCGGTGGCAGGCGGGACTATGTCTCAATTTTTTAATGCCGGCGCTCATCTTGCTTATGTAATCGTGAAAGAAGGTACCTACTTAAGTCATGATGGCGGAATTGTTGGTATAGCGGCCAAGGCGCCGCATCCGAATGCAGCCAAGGTATTTGTCAACTGGCTTTTTAGCAGAGAGGGACAGGAATTTGCCCAGAGGGCAACGGGATATATGTCTGCCAGGAATGATATTTCCACGGAAGGTGTCAACCCGGAAAACAGGAGGATAGCCGGCGAGAGATACTTTGACGCTGCCAGCAGCAGGGACGACTGGATGGAGAAGGATCAGGAGAAATATCTTGCACTGGCCAAGGAGATCTTCGGCCCCCTTATCGGCAGATGATCCTTATTCAGCTCCTTAATGTCATAACGCCAGAGATTACAAAGCAGCTGCAGTTAACCGGATACCGAGCGAGCCTGTCACCTCCGATTACACCTTGGCATCGCCTATGGGATAACCAAAGCCTGGTCCTCAAGGCCAGGATATTTACCATCAGGAGGGAGGCAATGGCTACAACCAGGAGTAAAAAATTTGATGATAAGCAAGATATCCTCATTATCGGAGCAGGGATTGCCGGGCTGGCAGCAGCTGTAGAAGCCGCTCGGGCCGGTGTTAAAGTCACTGTGGTTGACAAGCTTGGACCGATGCATGAGATACCCCGGGGACAGGTCTCCCAAACCGGAGGTGAGTGTAACGATACAACCAGGGCCGGTGGCGGCGGGCTTAACAGATTTGTCTCCCAGGGTCCTGTTGAAGAGCTGTTACAGCGACATGCGGAACTGGGCTGGGGCAGGGTGAGTCTTGATTTATTACGGACCTACTTTGAAAGAGTGGATAAAGATTGCCGCTGGCTGAGGGATGACCTGAAAATGCCTTTTGAAGGCCGCCGGGTAAAGGGCGGGGGCTCGGGCATTTGTCCCTTTTTCTATAAGGTTTGTGAGCAAATGGGGGTTGGCCTCTTTTTCAGAACGAAAGCTTTGAAATTGCTCACCAAAGATTCAAAAATCACGGGTGTACGGGTAACGAACAGCCAGGGAGAAGCTGATTTTAAGGCCAGGGCCGTTATTCTTGCTACCGGAGGTTTCCAGGGAAATCATGAAATGATGATCAAATATGTGGGGCCTGAGATAACCTACCTCCCCCTGCTCACCGGAAGCCCCCAAAACACGGGAGACGGCCATAGGATGGCGCAAGAATTGGGCGCCCAGCTTACCAACCTCACCGTATGTCACATCCGCACCACGGATAAGTTTTTAGGCACAGGCCCTTCACGGCACATGCTGAACCTTTACCCGTTGGGTATTTATGTCAACCGGAATGGTCAGCGTTTCGTAGACGAAGGAGTGGCTGATAGTGACACGATTGCCAATGCGATTGTCTATCAACCCGGAAGTGAAGCCGCTTTGATTTTTGATGAAAAAGCCCGGGCAAAATATTACCAGGAATTTGATTCCTATCCCAGAGTCCGTGAGGTGGTTCAGGCGGCCCAGACTTTGGAAGAACTGGCTCGGAAGATTAATGTTTCCCCGGACAGGCTGAAAGAAGTGATTGGCGAATTCAACTCGCAGGTTAAAGACGGCAAAGCCTTACATCTGACCGTCCCCAAAACAGCAAGCGCCGTTGCGATAGACAAGCCGCCTTATTACGCATTCCATCCGGTCTGGCCCGGGCTGAATCACCCTCTGGGCGGGCTGAAGATAAACACCGAGGCCGGCGTGCTGAATCTTGAAAACCAGCCCATTGCCGGCCTTTATGCGGCAGGCTCCATTGTCAACTGGTCTTTTGGCAAACCATACGATATCGGAGGGGTCAGATCCTTCAAAGGCAGTTATCACGCCGGGGGTACATGCGGACTTGCCGTTGCTCTAACCTTCGGCCGTATAGCCGGGCAACATGCTGCCCGAACTATTTAGCCCATGGCAATGACCAACATGCTGGACATGTTGTTATCCATGCCCTGGCTGTGCCGGTGACGACATGGCAGTTGACAGGGATGGAACATAATTGATATGGATGACTCTCCAGGCGGGCGCAGGCACCATGTTCTCACGGGAAAATAGCCGGCCTTCTGACCCGTCAGTTTCAAGTCCATTCCTCGACATAGTTCGGACCGTGAATAGATGCTGTACACGAAAAAAAACTTAGGAGGTGCTTCCATGAAAAGACGGATAAACATTTGGGTTTTCTTCACCCTCTGCAGCCTGGTCTGGGCTGCGCAACCTTTTAACATACACGCAGAGCCCATCGATCCTTACATCCAGGGCGCCCAAAGAGAAGGGGCGGTGACCCTCGGAGTGACCCTGCGAGGCAGACAGCATGGAAAGCCTGCGGGAGAGCTGTACATCGACGCTTTTCAGAAACGCTATCCCTTTCTCAAGGTGACATTTAAGAGAATCGGGGGGGCTCGCGAGCGGGAAAGAATCATAAGTGAAATGACCGCAGGCATTATTAACTATGATGTCGGCACGGTCAGCGAAACCATGGTTTCCACCATTGTCAGCGCCAAGCTGCCCCGTATCCTTGAATGGGAAAAATTGGGTGTCAGTAAATTTTTAGTCCACCCTGACAATGTCGGTGTCACATTGAGAACGCCGGTTTTCGGGATCGGGTACAACCGTGATCTCATCCCGGATGAAGTCGCCGGGACTTTCACCTGGGAAACCTGCACGGACTCCAAGTGGAAAGGTAAGACCGCCATTGACGACCGGCCCCGGCACCTGAACAGGTTTTTTATGGATGACGCATGGGGGCCGGAGAAAACCTTGGATTACGCCAAACGCTGGGCAGCCAATCAACCGGCTATCGAGGCGAGCCGTTCCACCGGCGCATCCAAACTCGCGGCCGGGGCTTACCACATGATCTGCGGGATGGCCCGGCAACAGGTTAAAGAGCTCCAGATTTACGGCGGGACAACATCCGTCGGTATTGTATTTCCTGAACCGGTTCCGGTCGGCATTGGCGATCTTATCTATGTGCCTGACAAGGCAATGCATCCTAACGCGGGCACTTTATTTTTGGTGTGGGCCGGCAGCAAGGAAGCCCAGAACCTGCTGGATGACGTAAACTTTACCGGACACCCGGCTTTTGAAGGAAATGATATTAATAAAATTCTCAAGGGCAAGAAAGTTTCCTATGCCACCTGGGAAGATACCGCCCGCTCTGATTATGCCCTTTCGGAAATTCTAATGGCAATGGGGGTGCCGGTCGTCCGGAGTAAAACAAAAAAGAAAAAATAGTGATTCCCCGGACCCCCTGGATAGAGACCTTTGCCTGTTTAGCCGGACACGGGGGGGCAATTTGCAAAGGTCCCTAACAGCTACCATGCCGTCGGCGGGTTTTAAGAGGAGGTGATCGTCATGCCGCTGGTTCTGACCGATTCGGAAATATCCGGGCTGGTTTCCATGGAGGACTATATCCGTGCCATGGAAAAAGCCTTCTTTGAATATGGAAACGGCACGGCTGCCATTCGCCCCAGGCAACGGTATCAGGTGCCCCTGGGCGGAGACAGGTTTCACATGACCAACATTATCGGCGGCGCTGTGCCCGGCTTCGGTGTTTCTGCGGTTCGTTTGAATTCATGGCCGCGGCAAAAAACAGGGCAGCAGGATAAACCGGCCGTAACCGTCACGGGCGGCTGGGGCATGATCGTACTTTTTGACCTGGAGACCGGAAAGCTTCTCGGGTTGCTCATGGACGGCATCATATCAGATTTGCGTGTGGGCGCCACAACCGGGATGGCCATTAAAAGACTGGCCCGGGAGGATGCCTGTTCCATCGGTGTTCTGGGCACTGGACGGCAGGCCAGGTCCAACCTCGAGGCCATATGCCTGGTACGAAAAATCCAGCGGGTAAAGGTCTATAGCCCCAATGCCGACCATCGTGCCCGGTTTGCCGATGAAATGAAAGCCCGGCTGAACATTCCGGTTGTTCCGGTGGACAGCAGTTCGGAGTGTGTCAAGGACATGGATATCATCGGCTGTTTTACCAACTCCGATGTGCCGGTGTTTGACGGTGATTTGATCCGGGCGGGCCAAACCATCGTGAGCATTCGAAATACGGATCATGTGAACCGGAGCGACGAGGTGGATCAGAAAACCTTTTTAAAAAGCGATCGCATTGCCATCAGTGACCGGGCTACATTGCTGGACAACAAACAGGGGGAACTTTTGAATTTGATCCATGACGGCAAGATTTCGTGGGAAAATGTGGTGGAACTCAAAGACCTGATTGCGGGCCGGGCCCGTGGGCGGGTAAACGATCGCCAGGTTGTATACTTTAAAAACAATACGGGCATGGGAATCCAATTTGCCGCTGCCGGAAAAATAGTTCTGGCAGCGGCCAGAAAAAAAGGTTTGGGAACCGAAATACCCGACGAGCTTTTCACCCGTGCAAGATAAACCAAAACAGAAAACACAGGAAAACATAGGAGGCGTAACCATGGAAACAAGAGCATTATGGTTAAAATTTTTTTTGTCGTGTGCCATCCTGGTAACTTTTGTCTCCGAGGCTGTCCCGAAGGACGATTGGAACACGGTTTTGGAAAAGGCGCGTCAGGAGGGCTCGGTAGCGGTCTTCGGGGGCACCACGGTGGGTGGCTTGAAAAGTTCCGTAAAACTGTTTAAAGAGAAGTTCGGCATCGACTTGCTTTTAACCACCGGCAGGAGCTCCAGCACCACGCCGAAACTTTTGCAGGAGAGGAGAAGCGGTCTTTATCTTCAAGACGTGATGATATCGGGGCAGACCTCCCTGATAGATCCGTTAAAAAAGATGGGCGTCTTTGACCCCGTGGAACCGATGTTGGTCCTGCCGGAAGTGGTGGATCAGAAACTGTGGTATGATGGAAAATTTGACTGGGCCGACCGGGAGCAGCGTTATATCTTCAACTTTGCCCTCTATCCGACGCATAACGTAGTTGTCAATACCGACCTGGTGAAACCCGGGGAGATCGAATCCTACTACGACCTGTTAAACCCCAAGTGGATGGACAAGATAGTGATTAATGATCCCACCGTTGACGGTATGGGCAATTCCGGTTTTACGGCCATGGCGTATCATAAAATGGTGGATCTTGACTTCTTTCGCAAGCTGGCCGCTCAAAAAAATGTTATGACCAGAAACCAGGACCTCCAGGTAACCTGGGTGGCAAAGGGGAAGTATCCCATTGCCTTGTGGCCGAGCCTGGGGGCATTGTCGAGATTTATCAGCGCGAAAGCTCCTGTCGCGCCGGTAGTCAAAGTCAAAGAAGGAACCCATGCCGGTTCTACGGGCAGCGCCCTGGGTTTCTTCAACAAGGCGCCCCACCCCAATGCCGCCAAGGTTTTCATCAACTGGTTTCTCAGCCGCGAAGGGCAGGACATCAACGAGAGGCATGTGCGGAAACAGACCCGCAGGATTGACGTCCCCCCGGAGGGACTCAAAGAGTTCGAGATCAGGCTGCCGGGTGTGGAATATTACCCCAAGGTCGATGAAAAGGAGGAATTTATCCTCACCGAAGCAAAAAAGTATGACAAGCTTGCCAAAGAGATTTTTGCCCCCTTGAAGTGAACCGCAACAGTGGGCGCATTCCCCGTCCCGCCAGGGGCGGGACTGCAGAGGTCGGAGGGTGGATTGAAGAATAATGAATATGTCCAGGTAGCCATTAAAGCCGCAAAAAAGGCCGGGTCATTACAAAAAAAATATCTTGGGAAACCACACAGGGTCGCCTACAAAGGAGAAATCGATATCGTTACAGACGTCGATCATAAATGTGAGGCAGCCATCATAAATACGATCAGAAAAGCATGCCCAGAGCATGATATTCTGGCTGAAGAAAGCTTGGAAAGGAAAAAAAGCAATAGTGATTATCGGTGGATCATAGACCCCCTTGATGGAACAACAAACTATGTGCATAATTTTCCGTTTTTTTGTGTCTCTGTTGCCCTGGAAATTAAAGGGACGGTTCAGGTGGGTGTAGTATATGATCCCATCCGAAAGGAGCTTTTTTCCGGGATAAAAAATCAGGGAGCTTTTTTGAATGGCCATCGGCTGAGCGTATCAGGTGAAGTCGATTTGAAGAAAAGTCTCATAGCCACGGGTTTCCCTTATGATATCGAAACGGTAGAAAGAAATAATCTTGCAAATTTTGTAAAGATAATCAAGGCTTCCCGGGGGATTCGTCGAGCCGGTTCCGCTGCGTTGGATTTATGCTATGTTGCTTGCGGTCGATTGGACGGGTATTGGGAATTGAAATTAAAACCCTGGGATATGGCAGCGGGGCAACTCATCGTCAAAGAGGCAGGCGGCCAGGTGACCAATTTTAGCGGGGGAAAAATTTCTATCTATCATGATGAGATTTTGGCCTCAAATGGCCTTATACATGGTTCGTTGAAGAAGTTTTTGCTAAGTTGTAATTAGGCCGTCCAGGCAACAGGATCGCCGAACAAAGACAGGAAAGGTCGCAAGGACACGGCTTTCCCTCGGCAGGCCATGTTTAAAACGCTTTCATCCAGGAGGCCAAGATCATGCAAAAGACCAGGAGGCTCAAACAGGTCTGATATCTTTCGGAAACCGGGCGATTTATAAAAATACAATACATTGAACCTGCGATAATCCCGGATAGAAAGCCAAACAGATGCGCCATCAGGTTTTTAAACAGTATGGACATAATTCAGCCTACATCGCAGAGCTGGTTTCCTTGACAGCCGCCGTTACTGGCCTTCCATTGCCGTTCAGAGTATGCCAAAAAAAGGGTGGTGTTTCAATGTATTCCTGAGCGAAGGGGATGGCGGGTAATCACGCATTCTGCTACGATTTCTGAAGCGCGACATTAAAATTATTGACATGCCGGCCCGTTGCGCCTATCCTGCCTTCTGGCAGACAGCAAATTCTTGTAAAAAAGATCCCCACGGCAATCAAGTTCATTATTTCACCGCAACAGGGTTATAGGAAACAATGCAGAAAAAAATCCTTGCCCGGGCCAAAAATTTTTTGCCCCGCATTTTTCCTTTCTATTATGGTTGGGTCGTTGTGGCGTTATCCTTTATAACGACATTGACCAGCGCCGGTGTTCGGTCGTCCCCGTCTGTTTTGATCCATCCCCTGGAGGCCGAGTTCGGCTGGAGCCGGACAGCGATCTCCTCGGCCGTGAGCATGAATCTTTTACTTTTCGGCGTCGCCTCCCCCGTGAGTGGTTGGCTGATCGACCGCTTCGGACCCCGCAGAGTGATGATAGGCAGTTTAATTTTTCTCACTCTGGGCGTCAGCGGCACCATGGTGATGAATCAATTCTGGCAGTTCTTTCTCGTGTGGGGAATTGTCGTGGGTATGGGTGCCGGCGGGGTGGGATCCGTTCTTACCGCTACCGTGGGCAACCGCTGGTTTGTAGCCAGGCGCGGTCTGGTTCTCGGAATACTGGGCAGCGCCACCTCAACGGGCCAACTCATTTTCCTGCCGCTGTTTATGGCTATGATTGCCTATGCCGGCTGGCGCATGGGCTCCATGACTCTGATCATCGTGGTGCTTATCTTATTGCCCATGATCTATCTGTGGATGCGTGATGATCCATCTGATATCGGCTTGGAACCTTATGGCGCCGGTCAGTCTGACAGTATAAGTGCGGGCGGCACGGGTTCCTTTCGCGGTATACCGTCTGCCGATGCTTCCATTACCCTGCGGGAGGTGTTCAGCACTCCAACTTTTTGGTTGCTGGCCGGGAGCTTTTTTGTGTGCGGTGGATCTTCCAGCGGTTTGATCGGTACCCATTTGATCGCCCATGAGATCGACAATGGAATCCCTCAGGTGGTTGCAGCATCCATTGTGGGTGTCATGGGCGGTCTGAACTTTGTGGGGACGGTGCTGTCGGGCTGGATGACCGACAAGGTTCAGCCGAAAAAGTGGCTATCAATGGTTTACGTCCTACGCGGTTTGTCCCTTTTGATTCTACCCGCTGTCCGGAATTATACAGGGTTGTTCCTTTTTGCCGTCATTTTCGGCCTCGATTGGTTTGCAACCGTCCCGCCGACCATGGCCATTGCCGCGGACACCTTCGGCAAAAAAAACATCGGCAAAGTCTTCGGTTGGATTTTTATGTCGCATCAAATTGGAGCGGCTATCATGGCAACATCGGCAGGGGCTATTCGAGCCTGGCTTGGAAATTACCATTTTGCTTTCATTCTCGGCGGGGTCATAGCGATAATCACCGGGTTTCTTGTCCTGCAGATTCGACCTGCACAATCCCAGGCAGGTTACAAATAAGCTCAAAAACGTTTGGACATAAACGCAAAGACTTTTTGACAAGATTAACTGGATCGACAAGATATTTTAAAAAAAATCCTACAAATCCTGTTGATCCTGTCTAAATATTAATGATTTCATTAAATTCGGATGAAGAAGGTCCCGGGGAAATGTAAAATGGGTGATTTCGAGACCATTCAGGAAATTGTACTGGCTGCCTATCGAAAAATGACATCCGATATTTGGGACCACGTCACGGGTGGAAGTGAATCCGAGACCACGTTGCGACGCAACCGTCAAAGCCTTGACAGCCTGGCTTTTCGCCCGCGGGTGCTGCGGGATGTGACCGGCATTGACTCCTCAACGACATTTCTGGGGCGGCATTTTGCGCTGCCGGTTTTTCTGGCCCCCGTCGGCAGCCTGGAGGATATATACCCGGAAGGGGGACTGGCGTGCCTGCGGGCCGCTGCCGCGTTCGGGATACCGATGTTTCTCAGTTCCGTGGTCAAAATGCAGTTGGAGACGGCTGCTGCCACAACCGAAAAAAACCTGGTCTTCCAGCTTTATGTGCAGGGGGATGCAGACTGGGTGGACCGCAACCTGGAGCGGGTTGAAAAATCCGGCTGCACGGCGTTTTGCCTGACCGTCGATACCGCCATCTACAGCCGGCGGGAACGCAACCTTTTCAACCGGTATGCGCCCTCGGGCCGGCGCCGAGGACCCAGGGAGGGCTTTAATTACCAGGCGACCATGACCTGGGACCTGGTGGACAAAATTCGAAACAGGTTTGATATCCCGGTAATCGTCAAGGGCATTGCCACCGCCGAGGATGCCCGGCTGGCCGTCGAACATGGCGTCCAAGTCATTTATGTGTCCAACCATGGCGGGCGTCAGCTTGATCACGGCCGTGCCAGTATCGATGTGCTTCCCGGGGTCGTCGAGGCCGTGGACGGGCGGGCGGATGTGCTTGTCGACGGCGGTTTTGTCCGTGGCAGCGATATTCTCAAGGCCATCGCCCTGGGTGCCCGCGCCGTGGGCATCGGAAAATTGCAGGCCTGGGCGCTGGCCGCCGGCGGTGAAGCGACCTTGACGGGCATGCTGGAGATCCTCGAAAAGGAAATCGCCGTCAATATGGCCCTTTTGGGCGTGACGAGGCTGGATCAGTTGGATTCATCGTATCTGCACCCGGCAACGCCGGTGACTTTCCCCGATGCCTTCAGCCCGTTTCCCAGCCTGGCAATGTTGCTGGGTTCGTAAAAATTAATTCACCTTCGATTTTTTTTAAACAACAGCCATGCCCGAGACGGGCACAACGAAGAATGAGAATACAGGAGCCAGGAGTCAGGAGCCAGAATTACCATGATACTGTTTTTCTACTGTATTCTGACTCCTGTATTCTCATATAAAAAAACATAGGAGGCGTAACCATGAAAAAAAGGCCATGGTGGGTAAGGTTTTCTCTGGCGTGTGCCATCTTGTTGACTTCCGCTCCCGGGGCCCTGGCCCAGGACGATTGGAACAGCGTTTTGGAAAAGGCGCGCCAGGAGGGCGCGGTGGCGGTCTTCGGGGGCACCACGGTGAGGAGCTTGAAAAGTTCCGTAAAGATATTTAAAGACAAGTTCGGCATCGACCTGCTTATAACCACAGGCCGAAGCTCCAGCATTAGTCAGAAACTCCTGCAGGAAAGAGGGGCCGGCCTTTATCTTCAGGACGTGATGATAGGGGGGCAGACCGCCCTGTTAGACCCGTTAAAACAGATGGGCGTCTTTGACCCCGTGAAGCCGATTTTGGCGCTGCCGGAAGTGCTGGATCAGAAATTGTGGTATGACGAAAAATTCAATTGGGCCGACAGGGAGCAGCGCTATCTTTTCAGCTTTGCCTTCTACCCGGTTCATCACATCGCTGTTAACACGGACATGGTGAAACCCGGAGAGATCCAATCCTACTACGATCTGTTGAATCCCAAGTGGAAAGATAAGATAGTGATCAATGATCCCACCGTTGAGGGTATGTCCCACGGCAATTTTATTAACATGGCGCATTATAAAATGGTGGATCTTGACTTCTTCCGCAAGCTTGCCGCTCAAAAGAATGTCATGACCCGGGACCTGAATCTCCAGGTAACCTGGGTGGCCAAGGGAAAGTATCCCATTGCCCTGTGGCCCAGCCTCGGGGCATTGTCAAGATTTACCCAGGCCAAAGCTCCCATCAAGCCCATCGTCCAGGTCAAGGAAGGGACGCATGCCGGTTCCATGGGCTCTGCCCTGGGCCTGTTTAACAAGGCGCCCCATCCCAATGCCGCCAAGGTGTTCGTCAACTGGTTTCTCAGCCGCGAGGGACAGGAGATCAACCAGATCCAGGTGAGGAAACAGACGCGCAGGATGGATGTCCCCCCGAAAGGGCTCCAGGACTTCGAGGTCAGGTTGCCGGGTGTGAAATATTTCACCAAGATCGACGAAAAGGAGGAATTTATCCTCACGGAAACGAAAAATTATAACAAACTTGCCCAAGAGATCTTTGCTCCCCTGAAGTGAACCGCAACAGCGGGCGCATTCCCCGTCCCGCCGTGGGCGGGACTGCCGGGAGCTTCAAAAACCTGATTTTTTCATGTACGGCTATTAACTTGTTGTAATTTTAACAAAGAGAGGAGGAAAATATGAGCTGGGCAACCTTCGGACAAGTTGTACTGCTGGTCGTCGTTTTCGCTTTCGTCACCACCTTCGTGCGGTGCATGCACGATTCCTACTGTACGAAGTGCAAGAAAGAGTGACCGGTGCTGGCGGCCAAAATACATAGCGGTTAGAAATCCTTGCGATCGCTGTCGCGGTCCAAATTTTATGTCATGACGCAAAGGGGGGAAAATGAAAAGATTTTCGGCTACTGTGACAACATTGATAATAATTCTGGTTGGTTTTATCGCCATATGGCAACCGGCTGACACAAGTGCTGCTGAAAAGGCCCAAGGGTCATGGAAGGCCGAGTGGGATAAAGTTGTAGCAGCTGCCAGGAATGAGGGCCAGCTGATGATATATTCCACACCCGGCGGCAATGTCGTACGCGTTCTAGCAGAAGCCTTTGAAAAAAAGTATGGCATAAAAGTCGGGTGGGTAAACGGGCGCGGCGAAGAACTGTCAAAGAGGATGCAGGCAGAGAAGAATGCCGGCATAAGGATGGTTGATGCGATCATGTCCGGCAGCACCACAACCCTGACGGTGATGAAACCGCGAGGTCTTTTGGGAAAACTTGGATCTCTTCTGGTACTGCCCGATGTCATAAATCCCCAGGCCTGGGAGGGCAATTCTTTGCCGTTCATAGACAAAGCCCATACCACCATAGCGATGCTGGCCACCCCACAGCGCTACGTTTTTCACAATACCAATCTTGTCCAGGAAAATGAGATAACCTCATATAGGGATCTGCTCGATCCCAAGTGGAAGGGTAAAATTGGAATGAACGATCCGACCATAGCCGGCACAGCCAACACCTTTTTTGTCATGCTGTCGCTTGAGGTCTGGGGTGTTGAGGAGACGAAAAATTTTATGCGCGAGTATGTCAAGCAGGAACCGGCAATTACCAGGGACAGAAGGCTTCAGGCTGAATGGGTGGCCAAGGGCAAATATGCAATCAGCGTTGCCACCAACCTGCAAAATGCCATTGATTTTCTGAGCCTCGGCGCTCCGGTTGCTTTTTCCAAGGTAAAGGAGGGCGGGATGATCGGTGCGGGAGCCGGTGGTTTGGCCGTGCCGGAAGCGGTACCTCACCCCAACGCGTCAAAAGTTTTTGTCAATTGGCTTTTGAGCAAAGAGGGGCAGAGTGCATTCGTAAAGTCTTATCGCAGCCCGGGAGCCAGAAAGGATGCTCCGCGGGAAGGGATCCCCCCGCAGATGTTTCCAGAGCCGGATGAGAAGTTCTATCGAGACACGGAAGAATCCGTATTGTACGGCCGTGTGATGATGAAGACGGCCAAAGAAATATTTGCCCCTCTCTATAAATGACGTTTTCTGCGGGAACGCTAAAGTTTTTGGAAAAGGTGGTAGCTGCCTGATAGACGTCAGGCTTTTACCAGGCTGATCTGCGTTACTTCAGCCGGAGCGCCCACCCGCATGGGCGGGCCCCAGACCCCTGTGCCCCGGCTGACATATATCCAGGTTTTATGGTGAAGGTGCAGGCCGGCAATGTAAGGTTCCCGCAGAAGCTGCATGTAGTTGAAGGGAAATATCTGTCCACCATGCGTGTGGCCGGACAATTGAAGATCGAAACCGTGCTGCGATGATTCAAAAATCGCATGGGGCCGGTGGGCCAACAAGATTTTGGCATGGCATTCGGGCACGTCCTTCAAGGTTTTCCTCAGATCGGGCGCATTGTCCGGATCCAACCTGCGAGCCTGCGGATCCGGAACACCGGCCATCAGCAAGCGTGCCGTACCGCGTTGAATGATCAGGTGTTCATTAAGCAGCACCTGAAACCCCAACCGGGAAATTTCTTGCAGCCAACCTTTTATGCCGTTGTAATATTCATGATTTCCGGTTACCAGGAGCTTGCCGGATTTTGCCCGCAGCTCCGACAACGGAGAAACGTCCTGCCGCAACGCGCCGGGGCGCCCCTCGGACAGGTCGCCGGTCAGCACCAGAACGTCCGGCTCAAGCTCATTGGCGATTCTCACTACACCGGCCACGTATTTACGTTTGATAGTCGGGCCCACGTGCAGGTCGCTGAGTTGGACGATGCGAAATCCTTCCAGATCCCCGGGCAGGTTCTTCACTGGAACCGATACCCGGACAACTCCCGGCAGTGTCATAGCTTCGTGGATTCCATACCCGGCAAGCCCTCCGGATAGCGCCAGCAACCCCAGATTAGACGAACGCACCAGAAAGCGCCTACGTTCCAGGTTCTGCGGCGTGCCGGTGAACCTTCGGTTGGTTCCGTGGAAATTCTCAATAACCCTGCCGGCCTTGCGCAGCAGCCAGGCCAGAGCCAGCAGGACGTCTCGGGTCAGAATCGTGATGAACAGTATGCCGAAGAACCCCAGGCATATGTAGCCGGCGTTAAGCAGGATTTCATCCCATGATGCAAAGGGTTGGTATCGGCGCAGGTACCTTGCCGAATACGGCAAAATAAAAATAAACGATATGACCAGCCAGGCAACCGCTTTTTTCCCTCGGGTAAAGGCCATCGGTTCGATTAGGCGCCGGCCCACATAAAGATAAACCAAAGGCACAATGACAAAGACAAAAGCAAAAAACATGAATAAATTACTCTCCTTGCAGCTCTCATTTGGTTTCAAGCCGTTATGGAAATTTTTCAAATTCTACCGCCTACCCAAAGCAAACACAAGAGAAAGTCAGTCGAGCCGGCTGCGGCTGCGAATTGTCTGATAATCCGGTTTTCAAATTTGCCTTTTCCGGTTCATTTCATGATATAGTGCCACAGGAAATTATTTTTTTCTTGACACGATTGAACCTCCCTGCAGCAAGCTGCAGGGAATCTTCGACCGAAAGGAATTTTACCATTTTTGGATTCGCTCGCATTCCCCGCAGCAAGCTGCGGGGAATGCGCTCGCTGTTGCGGTTCATTCCAGTTTGCCTGGTGGTAGCTCCGATATTGTCTCGGGTCTGTCGTAACCTTCCTGGACGGGTTGAGCGATATAGGTCCTGCCGAGGCCTCTAAGTCGAATCTGGGAAAGGGGCAAACCTTCCTGGATCACCCCGTAGATCAGCGGCAGTGGAAGAACCGGCACCCGGCAAGTCCCTACGTGTTTTGCCACATGAACCCCAAGAGCAAGCTGTACGGGAAACCATTCGTGGCAAGGTGGAAACTATTAAGGAAGCTCTGTGATGCGGCCAAAGTCGAACCGTTCGGTTATCACGATATCCGGCACACCGTGGCAAAGTACATCAATGATTTACAGATTGATATCATTTGGCGTCCCCAACCGGATTTGAACCGGTGTTGCCGGCGTGAAAGGCCGGTGTCCTGGACCGGACTAGACGATGGGGACG
>JAUYIZ010000404.1 GCA_030688615.1 Desulfobacterales bacterium
ATATATGGATCGCCATAAATGAGCAAAATGCCGTAAAGATGGTGGAGGCGCTGAAGGAATTCGGGTTTGATCCTCCTGAGTTGCAAAAAGAACTATTCTTAGAAAAGCAAAAGGTAATCAGAATGGGCCTTCCCCCAATGCGTTTGGAAATCCTTACATCCATCGACGGGGTAGATTTCAAGACCTGTTTTAATAATCGTATTACGGAAGATTTGGGTGATTTTAAGGTAAATTTTATCTCAAAGGGCGACCTTTTAATCAATAAGCGCGCAAGCGGCCGGCCGCAGGATCTTGTTGATTTTGAAAAATTGCAGATCGAATAAATCGTTGAATACCAGCTTTCATAAGCGCCATGGGCGGCGGCACGCGCGTATTTCTGCTGGACCTCAAATTAAATTCTGAGCTGAAATGGATCGACGGACCTTCCTGAAAATTGCCGGAACGGGCAGCCTGGCTTTTGCCGCAGGGTGCTCGCGCCAGCCTGAAAAAACCCTCTATGCCGTGGTCCGGTCGCCGGAAGACCAGATGGCCGGCAGCGCCTCGTGGTATGCCTCAACCTGCCGCGAGTGCCCGGCCGGCTGCGGGATCCTGGTGAAAAACAGAGAGGGCAGGGCCGTCAAAATTGAAGGCAATCCCCTGCACCCCGTGAACCAGGGCGCGCTCTGCATGCGGGGACAGGCCGCGCTGCAGGGGGTTTACAACCCGGACCGGATCAAGCTTCCCCTGCTCAAGACGGACCAAGGGTGGCGCACGCTTTCATTTTCCGCGGCCGAAGCCCTGTTAATAGACAGGCTGGAAAGGGCGGCCCGGAAAAAAACGGACAGCATCCGCATGCTCACCGAGCTGGCCGGCGATGCCCTGCTGGACCTTTTCGCCCGCTCCCTGGAACGGTTCGGCTCCCGGGGGCCGACGGTGTTCGAGCCCTTTGCCTACGAATCCCTCAAGACCGCCAACCGGATGGTTTTCGGGGCGGATCTGCTGCCTTCCTTCCGGTTGGAAAAAGCGGATTTTCTTTTATCCTGCGGCGCGGATTTTCTGGAAACCTGGCTCTCGCCGGTGGAATATGCCCGCAAATTCAAGAAAATGCACGCCCTCCGCCACGGGCGCAAGAACGTGTTTTGCTGGCTCAGCCCCTATCGATCCCTCACCGGCGCCAATGCCGACCTCTGGCTGCCCTGCCGGCCCGGCAGCGAGGCGACGATTCTGTTCGCCCTGATAAACAGCGCCCTGAATCAGGGCCGGGGGGAAAAGCTGCCGGAAAACGTGCGTGCCGTCCTGGGGCAGGCGGTGCTGCCGTTTACCCCGGAAAGGGCCCTGCACGACTCCGGAATTGCCCGGGAGCGCTATGTTTTCCTGGAACGGGCGCTGTTTCAATCCAAAAGTCCCCTGGTGCTGGGGGCCGGGACATCGGGCTGCGGCCCCAACACGTGGCAGACCGATCTTGCGGCCGCCCTGTTAAACCGGATCCTGGACCCGGAGGGAAACCTGCTGGATTTTGACCGCCGGCACCGGCTGGAAAAAGCCGCCCGCAGATCCGAAGTCCTCTCTTTTTTCGAATCGCTCCTGACGGATCCGGCGGAAATCCTCCTGCTATACCAGACCAACCCGCTTTTTACCCTGGCCGACCCGGGCCGCCTGAAAGAAGCGTTGGAAAAACCATCCCTGTTCGTGGTCAGTTTCTCAAACTTCATGGATGAAACCGCCCAGGTGGCCGACCTTGTTTTTCCCACACGGTTTTCTCTGGAATCCTGGGATGAGTACAGCGGCAAACAGAACATGATCTCCATGCTGCAGCCTGCCATGGGAAGCCTGACCCGGGCTCCGGGCGGACCGGATGTTTTTACGCGGATTGCTTTCGGGCCAAAGCAGGATATCACGGATTTTCGAACCTTTCTGATTTCCCGTTTCCTGGAAGACGGGACCATAAAAAACCAGCAGGACTGGATACGGCTGTGCCGGCAGGGCGGGCGCTTTGATCTGCCTGCGGGTCACAATCCCGTGGCGCTGAAAGCTCCGGAAACGGCCATTTTTTCGCGGGCCGTTGATTCTTTGTCCGGGCCCCTCAACGGTCCGGTTTTTGTTGCCGCGCCGTCGCTTCGTTTTTTTGACGGCCGGGGAGCCAACAGGCCCTGGCTTTGTGAAATCCCGGACCCGCTTACCAGGGTGGCCTGGCAAACCCCGGTGCTGGCCAATCCGGAAACCCTGGGCCCGGCCAACATCCGGCACAAGGATATGATCCGGCTTGAAACAGACCGGGGCGCTGTGGAAGCGCTGGTATATGAGACCCCGTCCGTGCATCCGGGGGTTTTTGTCATGAGCATCGGACAAGGGCATCGGGCCTATGGCCGGTATGCGGATAAGATCGGGGAAAACCCCGTGAGCCTGCTCTCGTCTGAACCAGATGCCGTCAGCGGCGGACCGCGTTTTTTTGCCCCGCTGGCTGCCTGGCGCAAAATAAATCGTCAGGCCGAGATGGCCCATACGGACGGCAGTCGATCCCAGCATAACCGGCCCCTGGCCCTTTCCGTTGCTTTAAGCGAACTGACTTCTGCGGCCGTTTCAAAGCCCCACGGACCCGGAACGGGCAATTTCCCCCTGGCGCTGCCCCTGCCGGAGGGGTATGATAAAACCCGGGATATCTACCCGCCCCACCAGCACGAGGACTACCGCTGGGCCATGGCGGTGGATCTGGACCGCTGCATCGGCTGCGGCGCCTGCACGGCCGCGTGTTATGCGGAGAACAACCTGGGGATTGTGGGGGTCGACCAGGTCGTCAGGGGCCGGGAAATGGCCTGGATCAGCGTTGAGCGCTATGAGGAGCCCGACCCCGGGGCGGAGGTCGCGTTTCTTCCCATGCTGTGCCAGCACTGCGACAACGCGCCCTGTGAGCCGGTCTGTCCGGTCTATGCGCCCCATCATTCCGCCGAGGGGCTCAACAACCAGATTTACAACCGCTGTATCGGCACCCGGTTCTGCTCGCAAAACTGCCCCTACAAGGTTCGCCGCTTCAACTGGTTTACCTGGGAATATCCGAACCCTTTGAATCTTCAGCTGAATCCGGATGTCACGGTGCGCAGCAAAGGGGTGATGGAGAAATGTTCTTTTTGTGTGCAGCGGATCAAGGACGCCCATGATACGGCCTCCCATGAGAACCGCGCTATCCGGGACGGGGAAGTCCGGCCCGCATGCCTGCAGACCTGTCCCACCGGAGTTTTTACGTTCGGCAACCTGGTGGACCGGCAGAGCAGGGTCCGTAAACTCATGTCCGATCCGCGGGCTTACCAGGTCCTGGGGCATCTGAACACCAAGCCGGCGGTGATCTACCTGAAGAAGGTGCGAATATGACCCAAAAAGGGTTCAAGGGATCAAGGATTCAAGGGGAAAGGAATAGTGATCATCGAACATTGACGGTTCCGTAAAAAGCTAATTTACGCCGCTGCGCGGCGCTGTAACCGAAAATAAC
>JAUYIZ010000409.1 GCA_030688615.1 Desulfobacterales bacterium
AAAGCGCAGAGCAAATTGTTGTTGTAGGAACGTAATAGATCGAGATAGCCGATAGTTTTTAAGGTTTCGGCAATGAAAGTAAAGACCGGAAATACTGCTTCCGGCGGCACCACATCGAGCATATCCCTGATATGGTTGTCAGATGGGATCTTTTGTATTCCAAATAAAGATTGGGCATTGTTTACCCCCTTATTTTGCTGCATGGATATTTGAAAGGCAAGAAAAGAAGGACTTTGTGTAAAGAACACCGAAAAGCCGCTAAGGGCTATATCCTCGATGCTGTATTGTGTGTTTTGGCCGTTGCGCTTGTCAGGAAAATTGCAGATCGCATTGCGAAGTTGCTGCACCATCATATCAAAAGAGATATGTGGCAGCTTCTTTGCCGTGATTATTTTCTTTTCCTGATCTTTGGATAAACGCATATGAGTCTCAGATAACCGATAAGGATAACTAACAGTTCCCATCATCTGTTATCAGAAGACCAGGCTTTTGTCCAGCTTTTTTATTTACTTTTAAAACAGTATGTTATGAATTTTATGGCGGTCGATGGCTGAATATTAAAAATATTTTGTCCTTCATATGGCCATAATTAGAATTGCTGCACTTGCCAAGTTGATCAAGCCGTTGTTCGGCATCCGGCATCAAACGTCGCCAACACCAAAGATAATAATCGCTTCGCCAAGTCCCGACCGCTCACTCCTCGCGCACGCTTGGCAGATAGATCTTAAAGGTCGATCCCTGGCCGGGCCGGCTGTCAACCCGTATGATGCCGTCGTTTTTTTGAACAGCTTCGAAAGCAATGGCCAGGCCCAGCCCCGTCCCTTTTTTTTTGGTCGTAAAGAAAGGCTCAAATATTTTTGATAGGGTCTCCTGGTCCATACCGATACCCGTGTCACTGACCGACAACACCATTTTCGGTTCTTGCTGGCCGGAGCTGTCCTCCTGAACGGGGCACTCACCTGATTCCTCATTTGCCGTCGCGATGGTAAGCCACCCCTCTTGGGGCATCGCCTCGACTGCATTGAACACCAAGTTTATGATCATCAGTTCCATCTGGGCAGGGTCCACCAGGATCCGGCTCAAATCCGGGTCCAGCGACATCACCAGGTTTATCTTATTTGTAATAACACGCCTGAGCATCTTTTCCATGTCGCTGATCAATGCATTGAGATCCGTAATTTTTCGCTCCTGCGGTTGATTGCGACTGAAAAGCAGGAGCCAATGCGTCAACGATAGGCCGTGTTTCGCATTCCGCATAATTTTCTCAATATCCTCTCGCACGGGGTTTTCCGCGCCAACCGCGTTTAGTGCAAAATTTGAATAACTTATGATGATTGTCAGCAGATTGGCGAAATCATGCGCAATGCCCCCGGCAAAGGTACCCATGGCTTCCATTCTCTGTAAAAAATCGACTTGTTTCTCCAGTTTCTCGGAATGTTCCTTTATCTTTTTTTCCGCCTGCTTGAGGTCGGTGATGTCGCTGACCGCCGCCCGGATCTGCCTTAAACCGTCACCCTCGGTTTTTATGACCATGCATTCCAAACGGGCATAAAAGTCATGACCGTCTTTTTTCACCAGCCGCACCTCGCAGGACCCGCATGTATCTGTTTTTAGAAGGCGCTGCCGATGCTCATAGAAAATGTCCTGGTCGTCTTTCAAAATAAGGCGCGAAAAAGGCTTTCCGATCAAGGCGCTGTGCTCTATCCCTGTCATGGCGGCGCCGGTCAGATTGACCTCCTCGATGATCTCCTTTTCACTGACCGTAAAATAGCCGACCGGCGCAAAGTCATACAGATGAGCATAGTGATCCCGTGTCTTTTCAAGTTCACCCTGGATGCGGCGCAGTTCATCGTTCCGCATTTTAAGCTCAATCTGATGAACCTGAAGCTCGTGCATGAGACTTGTCATCCTTTCGGGCGGCACTCCGGAGAGATCTTCGCTGCCAATGGCCGCTTCTTTGAGTTTTCCCTCAACTCGCCGTCTGAGTGCGGATTCTTTCTTTTTTGGCGGCATCGTCAATCCCCCTTTATCGGAATGATTTGAACTGCTGCTTACTTGTGCATTAAGCCTGATATTTCAGGCTACTAAAGGTGGTCTTCAATATACGGATCAATTTAAAGTCCAGCTTGCTGCACTCAATGGTGGGCTTTGATCATACTGAGACATGACCTTGTATTTAACTTCTATCACGTCGATGTCCCCTTTTGCAAACAAGTTTACTGACAGATAACATGATGAACATTCAGCAGGTGGATTCAATCTTTTTGAAGCTCCCTGCAGCAAGCTGCAGGGAATCTTCGACCGTAAGGACTTTTTATCTATTTTTAGATTCGCTCGCTAACCCCACAGCAAGCTGCGGGGTTAGCGCTCGTCATTGCGGTTCACCCTTGAGCACTTCATGCAGCACCTTGCCCAGCTCTTTCATTTCAAATGGTTTTGGCACAGCACCGCTAAACCCGTATCCTTTGAAATCTGACATGATCGGATCATTGGAATAGCCGCTGGAGACTATGGCCTTTACTTCAGGGTCGATCTCGACTAACTTTTCAATGGCTTCTTTGCCGCCCATGCCGCCGGGAATCGTCAAGTCCAGGATGACGGCATCATAGGGCTTTCCGGATTCTTTGGCAGCTTTGTACATCTCAATCGCCTCAGCGCCATTCTTGGCAAATTCCGGTTCATAACCCAGTTTCTGCAACATTCTTCCGGAAACTTCCCTTAACGCCGCTTCGTCATCCATCACCAGAATCCTGCCCTGGCCGGTTATCAGACGATCGGCTTTTTTTTCAGGGACGGCTTTGTCTGAGGCCGGCAGATAGATGTGAAATGTCGTGCCGACCCCTAATTGAGATTCCAATGTAATGTGCCCTCCGTGCTTCCTGATGATGGCGTAGGTCGTGGCAAGCCCCAGGCCGCTGCCGGTATGTTTGGTTGTAAAATAAGGATCAAATATCTTTGCAAGATGCTTTTCGGCTATACCCACCCCCTGATCCGTGATGGATATCCTGATGGTTCTGCCGGGTTTACCCGTCAAGCTGTTTCCGGCCTCGATTATCAGGTTCTCTGCGGCGATCTGAATTGTCCCGCCCTCCGGCATGGCATGGCTTGATTTGCATTGATAATTATATTTTGTATGACCTGGCTCATTTGGCCGATGTCGATCTCGGCCGTCCAGAGATCGCCGGCGATGGTGTATTCACACCGGACATTGGAACCCCTCAAAGAAAATTCGGCGGTTTCTTTGATTATATCCGCGACAGATGCGATTTGTTTAACCGGCGCGCCACAGAGGTCTTGGTTGTCAGCGGCCGCTTCCTTCAGTTTTTCCTCAGCGCGCCGCCTGAGTTCGAATTCTTTCTGATTTTTCATCCCTTTTTTCACCCCGCAATCAACGATCAGCAATCGATCCATAAAGCAGAGCCCATGCCAGTTTTCGTTAATTCGATGATATTAACCGTCTCATATTTATCCGGTACCCCGTCACTCCGGCGAAGGCCGGAGTCCAGAATTCCAGGCATCGAATTTAATAGACGAATCTTTATGGAATATATTCCATAGCGATAATCCCATATTCCATGGAACAACTTCCATATAAGCCGATCCATCCGTTATTGAAAACGCCGTTTAAAGCTCAATCCTCCCATGAATGAAGCTCCCCCCCGCAAGCGGACGGTGTATCAAAATAGAAATGCACTTTTCATGCCAAAAAAATGCACTTGCCAAGTTGATCAAGCCGTTGTTCGGGATACAACATCTAGAAAGGCTCAAGAAGGGAAGCTGCAGTGCAGGGAGGGTATAGACTCAACTGGTATTGAAGAACCCCGCGGCAAGCCACGGGGACTGCGCTCACTGTTGCGGTTCAATTATTGATCGAAGGTGGGATGAGCCAGTTCGACCAGAATGTCCACGTCGCTCCGATCACTGGCGGAACCGCGAAGGACAGACCCGAACAAGCCAATACGTCTTACTGAAAACCGTGCTTCGAGGTCTTGCTTGTGTTGTTTGAGGAAAGCGAGAGTCTCAGCGCCCGAAAACGCAGTTAAGGGCTCGCGCAAGCCCTAAGGGACCCGGCATGAATAAAATCCGCGATCTTACTTGTCCCGGCTAACGCGGCGGCAGCGGATCCGCGCCGGCAATGATGTTGAATACCTTGATGACATCTTGAGTTCTGGGAATATCCTGGATGGTTTTGGTCTGTTCATCCCACAGGAGCGGCTGTGCCTCCACCCATACAAGTTTCTTGAAGTGATCTAAAAATTCAGGGTCCTGCAAGGCTTTGCTGAAGGCTTCCTGCAGCGTTTTCACATGTTGCGGCGGCGTATCGGGCGGCAGAAAATAGGGCGAACCGATCATTCTGAAGTTGACGAACATCCGGAGCACTTTTTTCTCAATGTCGGTCCTGGCAAAAGAATGAAGGGCGGGATATTTCGCGAAGATGGGAAGTTTGGTGCGGAACCCCGGGGGAAATTCATTCACCGCATGAAAGTACACCTGGTTTTTTTCGATAAATTCCGGATTCCGCTTGGGCACGTTGTCCGGGATCTGCGCCCGCGCGTCCAGTTCGCCCCGTATCAGGGCGATATCCATTTCAGGCCCGGAATAACCGGTGACAAATTTCGGCTCTTTAAGATCCAGCAGCCAGGCAAACAACCGGCCGTTGATGTAGATGTCATGGCCCACCGACTGGCCGCCGACCCTGAGGCCGGGATAGGATTTGAGTTTTTCCAGGGTGTCGAGCCCCAGCTTGCTGTTGCTGTAGAAGATATAGCTGGTCCGGCTGTTGGCGGACCCGAGATAGCTCATCTTGTCGATGTCGTACCGGACGCCATGTTCGCCCAGGACGGCGTTGGATATGAACCCCGCCCCGACGTTGGCGATGGTGAGACCGTCCGGCCGGCTGCTGTTGTAAATATAGTTGGTCGCGGAACGCCCCCCCCCGCCCGGCTTATACATCATCACGATGGTGGGGTTTCCCGGAATGTGTTTCTGCAGAAAGGGCACCAGGGCCCTGACCCGTATGTCTCCGGTGCCCCCGGGCGGGCGCCCCTGGATCAGTTTGATCTTTTTGCCCTGGTAAAACGGTGTCTGGGAAAAAGCCAGGCCCGGCAGAATGAGGCAGATCAGCAGCGGGACCATAACGGTTTGGAACAGCCGACGGATACGTGAGTTTTCCATTTCCATTCTCCTTTCAGATAGCGATTAACACCAGCTTCAGGCTACCAAATTTTACAAAAGAAGTAAATGGTTTTTATTTCTGGACTCGTTTTCCCCGGTAACGCGGATGGCCCTTTTCCCCCGGACCGGGCATTCATGTTCGCAGATGCCGCAGCCGATGCAGTATTCGAGCCTGACATGAGGGTTCAGCAGCCGGATCTGGATTTTCAGCCCGGTCCCGGGCGCCGGGGGTTCTTGCCGGGCAGGTGCCGCAGAGACGGTGATGCTCCCGGCGGTATTTTCGACGATCAGCCTGGGCGGGCTGTCCGGTTCGTTCCGAAAAGAGCAGTAGTAATCGCCGGTGGCAAATTTGCCGGGGACCAGCACATTTTTTTCAAGCTCCAGCAGGGTCCTGTTGCTTTTCCGAACGGCAAGATCCGTTTCAAGGACGGTGTTGAACTGCTCCCGGGTGAAGATCGCCTTGGGGCTCACCGGGCAGTTTTCCTGGCAGACGATGCAGGGCGTATCCATGGCCCAGGGCAGGCAGCGGCCACGGTCCACAAAAGCCGTCCCGAGTCGCAGGGGCCCCTTGCCGGCATAGGCGCCCGTGCCCAGTTTTTCTTCCAGGCTGACGGGCCGGATCGCGCCTGTGGGGCAGATATGGCCGCAGGCGATGCAGTTGAGCTGGCAGCCGGACGACCCCACACGGAAATTTAACGCCGGCGTCCACAGGCCCTCCGGACCGGCCTCCAGCGATGCCGGTTGAATGACGTTGGTGGGACAGATCCGCATGCATTGTCCGCACTTGATGCAGCGGGACAGAAAATCCTTTTCTGAAAGCGCCCCGGGCGGGCGAACGAGCTGCGGGTTCCAATTGGGGTCGATATCTCCGGACAGCCGCAGCATGGGAATTGCCACTGCGCCGGACAGCAGGGTGACCACAAACTGTCTCCTGGAAATATCCGGGGATGTCATTTCGCCCGTGGCTGACGGGAAAATCCGGTAGCCCATCTGGTCATGGCGGCAACCATCCCGGCAGTTCATGCACAGGATGCACTCGGCGATACGGATCCGGCCGGAGGGCGTGCAGCCCCCTTCGCAGTGAAGTTCGCATAAATGGCAATCCGGACATGCGGCGGATCTTTTTCCCATGCGGAAAATCGCAAAGCGGCCCAGTATCCCGAACAGAGCGCCCAGGGGGCAGACAAAGCGGCAATAAAATCGTGGCACCAGAAGGTTGAGAAAGAGGGCTGCCATAAAAAAGACCCCGATCAAACCGGCGCCGGTGTAAAAGCGCCGGCTGGCGGAAAGATGCAGCAGGGCCCCGTCCATGAGGGGCAGCAGGACCAGGTTTATGGAACGGTGCAGCAGGGGGATGGGGTCCAGCAGGCCGGTCTGGAGAGAGGCCGCACCCGCCCGGGGGCCCTGAAGCAAAAAGTTTGCAAGCAGCCATATCCCGAGGACCGCCGATAAAAAGAGCAGGGTCTTTTCAGGCTTTAAAATGACCTTCAGCCCGGCCGCGAAGGTGGCAACGGCCAGCACAATCAGGATCAGAATCCACAGAAGCCGGGGCCCGTGCTGCAAGGGGGCGGCCAATAAGAAAATCAGATCGGCCATGGCGGCCGTCAACAGAAAAATCAGCAGCCAGTACTTTATGGACTGGG
>JAUYIZ010000410.1 GCA_030688615.1 Desulfobacterales bacterium
AAAAAAACTGTTTCTCATATTCAACCATGAACTGACGCATCTTCAGCGGGAAGATGCGAAGAAATCTCTCGGGGTAGAATCCATCGCGGACCTTCCGCCGGATCTGAAATCGCTGTGGAAACAGCTTCCGCCTGAGCTGGAAGGAATAGACGACTATCTTGGCCCGTTGAAAAAGTGGCTGACGGAACACGCCCACAGCGGGGACCTGGTGCTGATCCAGGGGGATTTCGGTGCGGTCTATATCATGGTGAATTTTGCCTTCGATAATGGCCTGGCGCCGTTTTATTCCACCACGGATCGAAGGGCCATAGAAAAACACGCCGCCGATGGCTCGGTGGAATTGACACACACTTTCCGGCATGTGCGTTTCAGAAAATATGAGAGGTGATCATGGCAAAAGTTTATATCTCTTTTCTGGGGACCAACGATTATGTTGAATGCATCTACGACTGCGAATCAAGCGGCACGAATCAGCCTGTCCGCTTTGTCCAGGAAACGACACTGAAGCGCTTTGCAGAAAATGCCAAGGCGGAAGATAGCGCTTTCATTTTTACCACGGATGAAGCATATGAAAAAAACTGGGTTGATGACGGCCACTGGGACAGGGAAAAGCAGTGCAGGAAGAAATGCCAGGGGCTGGAAACTCGCATCGGGTTGATGAATTTGCCATTTCCCGTTGAACGCATAAGAATACCCGCCGGGCATAGTAAGCCCGAGATTTGGGAAATCTTTGAAATCGTGTATGATGTCCTTAAGGAGGGCGACGATGTGGTATTGGATATCACCCATGCCTTTCGTTCCATACCCATGCTCGCCATGGTTATCCTGAATTATGCCAGAGTATTGAAAAAAATCAACCTCCTTGCTATTTATTACGGTGCATTCGAAGCACTGGGGACTATTTCAGAAGCCAAAAATATGTCCGTTGAAAAAAGGAAGGCTCCATTGTTGGACTTGATCTCACTTGATCTGCTCATGCGGTGGACCTTTGCCGTGGACCGGTTCCTGGGTGCCGGGGATGCAGAAGCCGTCTCAAAGCTGGCTTTGGATGATGTGGCGCCGTTAAGGAAAGAAACTCGTGGTAAGGACACGGATGCCACCGCGGTCAAAGGAGTTGCAACGGCTCTTAATTTTTTTTCAAGTCGATTGGCGACCTGTCGTGGCCCTGAAATTGTTCAGGCCGGGAATTTTTTGAAAAATGAACTCGGAAAGGCCGGCAATACCAATTTTATAAAAGCGTTCTATCCGTTGTTCGAACATATCAGCAAGCAGGTGGCGCCTTTTATTGGCGACGAGGTAAATGACGGCATTCAAGCAGCTCAATGGTGTCTGAATCACAACCTGATTCAGCAGGGCTTCACGATTCGTGATGAAACGCTGATCAGCTATTTCGTGCGACGTAGCGGAAAGGACATAAATGATAAGACCCAAAGAGAAATTGCATCGGCAGCAGCGAGTTTGGCGCGCAAGAACACTCCAGAGGAGGAATGGTCTGGAGAAGCTGGGAAAAACAAGAAGACAACAAAAAAGTATCTTGAACTGCACAAAAAAGAAAAGAGCCTTTTGAAATTATTTGGAGAAATTTCACAATACCGGGATGATTTGAATCATGCCGGCTATCGGCAGGATATGAAAAAACCTGAAAAATTTAAAAATGCTTTGAAACAAATCTTAGAGGGTGTCTGTCGGTTATTGGAAATCCGAAGCGAGTCCGAAGCATTGCCCTGAAAAGACTGATGTATGATTAAGATCATTCCACCTGCTTGTGTGAAGGCTCTGGAGAAAATATAAAAATGCAAGAAACGGGAAAAAAACGGCTGCGGCAGTATGTTGAAAGATGGAAGCAGGCCGGGCCGAGACTGGCGGAAATCAAACGGCAGGAGTTGCGTGCTTTCGACTACACGGCCAATCAGGATCTCATCGACGGGATGCTTTGCTGGGCTTGTGAGCATGGGCGACCGAGATTGGCGACCGGGCTGGTAGAGCAGCAGCGGCATTTTATGAAATTGAGAAAATCTGAAACGGCCGTGCCGGTGGATGAGGAGACCGCTCCATGAACCTCCTGTTTGATGCCGCCCGGGAATTTCAGCTATTTTTTGAGCGGGAAAATTGGCCGTTTTGCTTTATCGGCGGTCTGGCAGTGCTTCGCTGGGGGGAGGTGCGCATGACTCAGGATATCGATGCGAGCCTTTTTGTCGGGTATGGAGAGGAACAAAAATATATCGATATTTTTTTGAAAGCATTTTCCTCCCGTATACCGGATGCACGGGAATTTGCCCTGACAAATCGTGTTCTACTGTTGTCTGCAACCAACCGGGTTTCCGTGGATGTTGTTTTATCCGGGCTGGATTACGAATGGAATGTAATTGAGCGGTCCAGCCTTTTTGAGTTTGCACCGGAGTGTTTGTTGAGGACCTGCTCGGCGGAAGACCTGATCGTTTTGAAGGCTTTTGCAAACAGAAGCATTGACTGGCTCGATATCGAAGGGATTTTAGCGCGTTCCGGGGATTGTGTGGATGGAAAATACATTCTCAAAAATATCACTCCGTTGGCAGAGGCTAAGGATGAGCCGCAGATCGCTGAAAGAGTTAAACGACTCATGGACGAAATCAAATGACGGGAAAATATGTTCTTAGATCTGACCATTGTGGTTGTAAACTTCACTTCCGGCGGATATCCATGAGATGGGGTTGATATTGAGCAGAAGTCGCGGAATCTTTATAAATATTTATTGGTTATCTTAAAATCGTACGTTAAGGGGTGCGCGGAAAAATGTATTTCTATGAATTTCAGATAGTTTGCTTTAATTCGGGGCAAGTTTCCGGAACGGAAAAAGCTCCCGAAACCAAATTTTTAGGGGATGCGCGGATTTTGTTTTGCAATTATCCGAAAATTATACAGAAATAAAACATAGGGTCGGAAGGATTGCCCCGATTCGAGGGGATTGAGACGAGTTCATAGGTCATAAAATTGTCGCTTGTTGTTTTGTCGGAAGGATTG
>JAUYIZ010000411.1 GCA_030688615.1 Desulfobacterales bacterium
ATAAATGGCTATTTGCCGCAATATCTGCGTTGGGCGCCGAATTTCAATCCTCGAAATACTCCATGTATTCCTCCGGTTGAAATTCTCGCCCGCCTTGATCTTGCAAAAACTATCTCATTTATGGATGGGCACGAGTTAGGGTTCACACAAAAATTAATTGTACCCGTTGACGGTTTACAGTTACCGGTTCACGGTTAAAAAAAAACCGTGAACCTTGAACCGATAACCGTGAACGTTTACTATATTCATTGACACGCAAGCACATTCTTGCCATACTGCTGGCTGATGGAAATCGATTTTCCATCTATGCCATAATCCAGAAAGGAGCCTGTTCTCAAAATGTCATTTGACGATAACCGGAAGTTCATAGAGGCCTTGGAAAAGAGCGGCGATGTCGTTCGCATTACAGAGGAAGTTGACTGGGATTTGGAGGTCGGGGCAATCGTGCGCAGGGCCTCTGAAAGGCGCGATAAAGCTCCTTTTTTTGAAAAGATCAAGGATTATCCCGCAGGCTTTACCATTTTCGGTGAACCGCTGGGGACCCACCGGAGGCTGGCTGTCGCCCTGGGGCTGTCTGCCGATACAGCTTACCGGGAAATCAGACAGGAGTACGAGCGCCGGCTGGCAACGCCCATACTGCCGGTGGTGGTCCAGGATGGGCCCTGCAAGGAAAACGTGCTGCAAGCCGATGCGGTTGACCTTTTTCAGTTCCCTGCCCCCATGGTTCACGAGGGCGATGGCGGCCGTTATATCGGCACCTGGCACGCTGTGATCTGCAACGATCCTGAACGCAAATGGACCAACTGGGGGATGTACCGGCTGATGATCGGCAATAAGAACCACCTGACCGGACTGTGTGAGCCCTATTCCCATCAATATGATATTTTTAACCGGGTTTATGCACCCAAGAAGCAAAACCTGCCGGTGGCGATTGCCATCGGTATGGATCCGATCTGTTCCATGTTGAGCGGGTCGCGTTCCCTGGGGCGCAAAAACGAGGTGGACATCGCCGGGGCCTTGCGGCAGAAACCGGTGGCGCTGGTAAAATGTGAAACCAATGATCTGCTGGTGCCGGCCCACTCTGAAATCGTTTTCGAAGGTGAAATGCTGCAGGGTGAAACAATGATCGAGGGCCCTTTCGGCGAATACACCGGCTATCGTTCCGACCCGCGGGGACCCAGACCGGTCTATCGGATCAACGCCGTCACTTACCGGAACAATCCTGTTTTAACCATGAGTTGCATGGGCCTGCCGGTGACCAGCGACACGGTCGTGCGAAGCATGGATTATGAAATTCTCATCAAACGGGTTCTGAAGATGAACGGGATCCGCTTCACCGATGTCCATGTCCCGCTGGAATCGGCAACCATGATGGCGATCGTGAGCGTGAAGCCGACCTATCGCGGTGTGGCCAATCAGATCGGCTATGCGTTTGCCGCAGCGCAGATGGGTGCCTATAAGGTGATTGTCGTGGAGGATGACGTGGATGTCTTCAATATGACCGAGGTGCTGCACGCCCTGTCTTCCAAATGCCATCCCATACGGGGAATACGACAGTACGACGAAGCCATAGAACCTTCGTCGTTGAATCCGTTCAGCAGTCCGGAGGAAAGAAAGTGGCATCTGGGGGCCAAGGTGATATTTGATTGCACGTGGCCATTGGACTGGGAAGGCGCGGTTCCGGGGCGGGTGTCGTTCAATGAAATGTATCCCCGGGATATCCGGGAGCGGGTCCTGCAGAAATGGACGCAGTACGGGTATGATTAGATCGCAGGCAGAGGGGGAATAAGCAGATGAAAGAATATGATACGTTTGTTTTGAAAGACGAAATGCTGCCGGACGGCAAGGAGTGCCGGCTTACCATTCGGGACCTCACTTCCGGCAAGCATAAATATAGTCCCACCCTTGTGAAAGCGCTGGTGTCGAGCTCTTCAGAGCTTCTGCCGGAAGGGGACAACCTTTGGATCAGAACCGAGCTGGGTCACGTGATCAATAAAGAACCCTGGAAAATAAAGATTATAGAAAGTTTGGACTCAGCACCTCCCCGCGTGTGTTGAACCTTACCGGCGGATGCGCGGGACCCGGGTGTGAAAAGATGACCAAACGAGTGATACTCACCATAATCGGTTTGATTTTGCTGATCGGTGTTCTCGGCGGAATTAAAATCATGCAGATCAGAAGGATGGAGGCCCATGGCGACCAGTTTGTGCCGCCGCCGGAACCGGTCAACACCGCCAGGGTAAACCCGCAATCGTGGGAGAAGCTGCTCCATGTCGTGGGATCCCTTGATGCGGTCCAGGGGGTGACCGTGACCGCGGAGCTTGCCGGCAAGGTGGTCCGTATCCATTTTGAACCGGGCACCAAGGCGCGTGCCGGAGATCTCTTGCTCCAGCAGGACACATCCTCGGAAGAAGCCCAGTTGCGCGCCGCAGAGGCCGCCCTGTCTCTAACGAAACTGACCCTGGAGCGTGCCGACAAACTCAGGGAAAAGAAAATCACGTCGCAATCCGAATATGATGCCGCGGATGCGCAGTTCAAACAGGCCCAGGCCCAGGCCGACAATATCCGGACCATGATACGGAAAAAAACCATCCGGGCCCCCTTCTCCGGTGGTTTAGGTATCCGCCTGGTAAATCTGGGCCAGATCATTAAAGAGGGGGATCCCATTGTATCGCTCCAGTCGATTGATCCGATTTTCGTCAATTTCAGCCTGCCCCAGCAGCAACTTGCGGACATCCGGCCGGGTTTTGTGGTGCGGGTGATGACCGATGCGTTTCCCGGAACGGTCGTGGCAGGCAAGGTTACGGCCATCAATCCCCAGGTGGACGCTGCCACCCGCAGCGTAAAGGTTCAGGCCACGGTGGCCAATCCAAAAGAGCGCCTGCGTCCCGGAATGTTCGTCAAGGTTGCCGTCGTGATGCCTGAGCGGGAAAATGTTCTGGTTGTCCCGTCTACCGCGGTGCTTTACGCGCCCTACAGCGACTCGGTGTTTGTCCTGGAGGAACAAAGTATTGAAAACAAAAGCAAACCTGTCAAGGTGGTACGGCAGCAGTTTGTAAAACTCGGAGAGAAACACGGCGATTTTGTCATTGTTGTTTCCGGGTTGAGACCCAACGAGACGGTCGTGAGCACCGGCGTTTTTAAACTGCGAAACGGCCAGACCGTCACCGTGGACAATACCCTGAAGCCGGATTTCAGGCTGGCCCCCAAACCGGAAGACGGCTGATTAGACCCATGAAAATAACAGATCTTTTTGTTCGCCGTCCGGTCCTTGCGCTGGTGGTCAACCTTCTGATCATCATCGCGGGCCTGCAGGCCATCCGTTCGCTCAACGTCCGCCAGTATCCCCGCAGCGAGAACGCCGTGGTCACGGTCACCACCGTTTACATCGGTGCCAGCGCCGATCTGGTTCGCGGCTTTATCACCGCGCCGCTGGAGCGTGCCATCGCCGCGGCTGACGGGATTAATTACATTCAGTCCCAAAGCACCCTGGGGCTTTCAACCATCAGCGTCCGCCTGATGCTGAACTATGACCCTATCAAGGCCCTCTCGGAAATCAGTTCCAAGGTCGACCAGATTCGCGGTGATCTGCCCCCGGAAGCCGAAGTGCCGATCATCAACGTCGAGTCCGCCGACAGCCAGTTCGCCGCGGCTTATATCAGTTTCACCTCCGACGTGCTCAAGCAGAACGAAATCACAGACTACCTGGCGCGTGTCGTACAGCCGCGCTTTGCGTCCGTCCGGGGCGTTCAGCGCGCGGAAATCCTGGGCGGCCGCACTTTTGCCATGCGCATCTGGCTGAAGCCCGAGCGTATGGCCGCCCTCAACATCAGCCCGGTGCAGGTGCGCCAGGCGCTGGCCGCCAACAACTTTCTGGCCGCCGTCGGCCGGACCAAAGGATCGCTGGTCCAGGTCAACCTGACCGCCAACACCGATCTGCGTTCCGTCCAGGAGTTCCAGCGCCTGGTCGTTTACGAAAAGGACGGGGTCATCGTGCGCCTGGAGGACATCAGCGAGGTGGAGCTGGGGGCGGAGGATTATGATACGGAAGTGCGTTTTTCCGGCCAGACCGCCGTGTTCATGGGAATCTGGCCCCTGCCCAATGCCAATGCCATCGACGTGATCGCGCGCATCAGGACCGAGATGGAAGGCGTCCAGAAGCAATTGCCCACCGGTATGAAAGCCGAGATTGCCTACGACGCCACCGGCTATATCACCAATGCCATTCACGAGGTGCTCCGGACCCTTACCGACACCCTGGTGATCGTGGTGGTCATTATCTTTCTTTTTCTCGGCTCTTTTCGTTCGGTGCTCGTTCCGGTCATGGCCATTCCCCTTTCGCTCATCGGCACGGTTTTTCTCATACAGGTGTTCGGATTCACCATCAACCTGCTCACGCTGCTGGCCATCGTGCTGTCCGTGGGGCTGGTGGTGGACGATGCGATCGTGGTAGTCGAAAATGTCCAGCGGCACCTCGGCATGGGCAAGAAGCCACTGGATGCCGCTTTGCTCGGCGCCCGGGAGCTGGTGGGCCCGATCATCGCCATGACGATTACCCTGGCGGCGGTCTATGCCCCCATCGGGCTGCAGGGCGGCCTTACCGGTTCGCTCTTTCGTGAGTTTGCGCTGACACTGGCCGGCGCCGTCACCATCTCCGGGGTCGTTGCGCTCACCCTGTCACCCATGATGTCGGCCAGGCTTCTGAAGCCGGGGATCGAGGAACGCGGATTTGCCGGGATCATGGCCCGCGGCTTCAACCGCTTTAAGGTTTTCTATGGCCGGCGGCTCGATGCCACGCTAAAAGCCCGTCCGGCCGTATACCTGGTTTGGATCATTGCAGGGCTCCTGACCATACCGATGTTCAGCATGTCGCCCAGGGAACTTGCCCCCACCGAGGATCAGGGGATTATTTTCGGCATCCTCGATGCAGCGGCCAATTCCACCCTGGATCAGACCCGGCCCTATGCCGCGGCAGTCGATCATGCCTATCTCAGCGTACCGGAAACCCGGTTCACGTTCCAGCTTACCCGCCCGACCTCCGGCATTGCCGGTATGGTTGTCAAACCCTGGAGCGAACGGAAACGGAATATTTTCCAAATCCTGCCCGAGGTCCAGCAAAAGCTGCACGCCATTGCCGGGGTCCGGGCCCTGCCGATATTGACCCCGGCGCTGCCGGGCGGCGGCCGCTTCCCGGTGGAGTTGGTTCTGGCGTCAACGGCGGAAGTGGATCAAATCCTGCAAATCGCCCAGAAGCTCCAGCTCAAAGCGATTCAAAGCGGCATGTTTGCCTTCCCGCCGCTGATCGATGTGAAGATCGATCAGCCCCAGTCCGAACTGGTCATCGACCGTGACAAGGTGGCCGATCTGGGCCTCAACCTCCGGCAGGTCGGAACCGACATCGGATCAATGCTCGGCGGCAATTTTGTAAACCGTTTCGACATCTCCGGTCGCAGTTACAAGGTCATCCCTCAGATCCAACGCGTGGACCGCCTCAATCCGGAGCAGCTCAAAAACATCCACGTGACCGGGCCCAACGGCCAACTCGTGCCGCTTGGCACCATTGCAACGATCCGCAACGCCACCGTGCCACGATCGCTGAACCGTTTCCAGCAGCTCAACGCCGTCACGATCAGCGGCGTCGCTGTCCGTCCTCTCGATGAGACGCTGCGGTTTCTCGAGAACGAGGCCGCCGCAATCCTGCCGCAAGGCTATGGGATCGATTATACGGGCGAGTCACGCCAGCTTCGCGCTGAGGGCGATCAGTTTCTCTGGACCTTTGCGCTGGCGATCATCCTGATTTTCCTGGTCCTGGCGGCGCAGTTCAACAGCTTCCGCGATCCGTTCGTCATCCTGGCCGGCTCGGTGCCGCTGGCCATGTTCGGCGCGCTCTGCTTTACGTTTCTGAAAATGCCAGATCCAAACACCCCTTTCTGGACCAGCGGCTGGACGACCACCCTCAACATATATTCCCAGGTAGGCCTGGTGACCCTGGTGGGTCTGGTGGCTAAAAACGGTATCCTCATCGTTGAGTTTGCCAACAAGCTTCAAGAGCAGGGACACGCCAAGCGCGAAGCTGTGCGCGAGGCGGCCCTTACGCGCTTGCGCCCGATTCTGATGACCAGCGGCGCCACCATCGCCGGTCATTTCCCGCTGACGCTGGTCACGGGCCCCGGCGCGGCCGCCCGCAATTCCATCGGCCTGGTGCTTGTCGGCGGGATGGCCGTCGGCACATTATTCACTCTTTTTGTTATCCCGTCGATTTATATGCTGGTCGCGCGCGACCATACCCGGGACAGGCTGCCGGACTCGAAGTAACGATATTGTAATTCAAAATTTACAATTTCCGGTCCGGTTACAAAATATGGGTTCCCTTTCCATTGAAACCGGCCGTCTCACACCGCGCTCTTAAATTCAATAAACCTGTTAACATGTTGAATAATAAGTTAAAAATAAAATCAACATGATTTTTTCCCTCCCTGCCTCCCCCCTGGCACACAACTTGCTCTATAGTAGTGCAAAGCAAACGAAAATCGACCGGGATGATTCTCAAGAGGATTCGGGAAAAAAGCCGGATGCCTGGCAAGTTGATAACAATACAAAGGGAGGAGTAAAAATGAAAAAACTTTCAATATTTGCAACGATGCTGTTTGCGATGATCTTAGTGGCCGGAGCTGCGGCACTGACAATACCAGGTAAGGATAGTAAATTCGGCGCCGATAAGTTCCCCAACGGTAATTATGAGTTTATCGTGACGAATTAAAGGGCCTTCATCGTGAAACCTTCCATTTATAATAATTCCACGTTCTGACATGACCCTTGCCCTTGATTTGTTGCTGCCTCATCTTCTCGATTTCTTCCTCCGGGTACCAGTCCGGCTCGCCGAGGAGCATGGCATCATATTGATAACAAGCCGCTTTTTCAGCCCAGAGGGCCGACACACAGACTTCTTCAATACTCCCCCCCGCTATGATGTTTCCGTGTGACTTCAGCACGCATATGTTTTTATCCCCCATGGCCCGGGCAACTTCATAACCCAGCGCAAAGGTATCGACCAAACCATATTTTTCAAAAACAGGGGCCCCGGTTCCAATAATGCTTGCTCCCTGGTTCTCAACGGTCCGCAGAGGCTTGCCCGCAACACTGAGGGTTATGATCTTCGGGGAGTGGGTATGGGCCAAGGCCATGACATCCGGTCTTGTCTGATAAACGGCAAGATGCAGCGGGCTTTCAGAGGCGGGTTCCAAAGCCCCCTCCAGCTTATTTCCGTCCAGGTCGAGAAGGATAAAATCTTCCTCCCCGGCCTGCCCGGGGCTCACTTTCCCGTTTATCAACACCCCCCCCTTTTCCGGACACCGGACACTGAAATGTCCGAGTTCATCCATGACACCCTCACGGTCCAGAATGCGGCAGGCAATAACCAGTTTTTCCTTTAATGCTGCAGTATTTCCCATGCTGTAACCTCCAGTACATTCAGCGGATCCTAAGCCTCCATGAAGATCACTGTAAGGGCTGACCGACATTCATCGGCCGATCAGGGGTCCGAAGATCTCCTTGGCCAGGGCGAGATATTTCGGCTGCTGCTCCTCGATCCATCTCTCCATGCTGTTGGAGGCCACAAAGTATTTCTCTCCGGGCACCCGCATGGATTTGGGGTTGACGACCCCCTCGGTGGGGATGTCGTTCCTGGCGGACATGTATTTGGTGGCCCGCTGGGCAAAACCCTGTCCGTTTCTGCTTAAAAGCCAGTTGACGAATACCTTGGCTGCGTTCGGGTGCGGCGCCTTGTCCATTACGGCTACAATGCCGGCGCTGTAGCTCAGGTAGGCGCCCTCGTTCACGGCCACATATTCGATGTGCGCGCCGGCATTTAACATTTCAGCTATGGCACGGCCTTCCACCGAAACGGCCACCGCATATTTGCCCCTGGCAAGCCACTCTCCCATTTGGCGCAGATTCCTGGACAGCGTGACCTCCTGGGTGGCGACCATCTGGCGGTAGAAATTCTCATCGGTAACCTTATTCATAAGGTTGGTGGCAAACCCATTGAAGCCGCTGCCGAAAATACTGGG
>JAUYIZ010000419.1 GCA_030688615.1 Desulfobacterales bacterium
ATCATACTTAACGCTGAAACCCAAAATTGAAAAGACCGGCCCGACCGGCTGTGTCTTATGCCATCCGAAAGATTTAACGATGCCGGGGAAATAGGGGAGAACATGAGTATTCAGAATTCAGGGGTACAGAATTCAGAAAATAAAACAATCTTTCTTTTTCTTCTGACTCCTGACTTCTGAATACTTTGGGACAGATTAGAAATAATGACAATATGAGGGATGGAATCCCAGACCAGTTTGATTAGACCCCAAAAAAGGCTCTTATTTTTTCGACCACACAGGCCTGCTGATCCGCGGTGAGCTCCGGGTATACGGGAAGGGCCAGGGTGTGCAGCGCCGCGTGTTCCGCAACGGGAAAATCTCCTTTTTTGCCGTTCAAATACGAAAAACACTCCTGAAGATGCAAGGGCACCGGGTAATAGATTTCCGAACCAATCCCGGCTTCCTGTAAATACTTTCGCAGCGCGTCCCTTTTTTCCGGAACCGATATCACGAACTGATTGTAGATATGTCGATCCTGATTTTCAGCCGGGATCTGGATCCTGCGGTCTAAATCCATATCCGAAAACAGCGTCCGGTACCGGGCTGCATTTTCCCTCCGGGCCTCGGTCCAGCTTTCCAGGTGCTTTAATTTAACCGAAACAATCGCCGCCTGAAGGGCGTCCAGCCGGAAATTACCGCCGATCAGCCGATGATAGTATTTGGGGTCCGAGCCGTGGACCCGGAGAACCCGCAACTTTTCATAAAAGGTTTCCGAGTTTGTGGTAACCATTCCCCCATCGCCGAAAGCGCCGAGATTTTTGGACGGAAAAAAGGAAAAGCACCCGTAATCTCCGAGAGATCCCGCACGGTTGCCCCGGTAGCCTGACCCGATGGCCTGGGCGGCATCCTCAATGACAGTCAAATGATATCTTGCGGCAATTTCCAGGATAGGGCCCATGTCGGCGCATTGTCCGTAAAGATGAACCGGGATGATCGCCCGGAGGCTTTTGATTTCCTCCCGGTTCATGTTCGATATGACTTTTTCCACCGCAGCGGGTGAGATATTGTAGCTGACCGGATCAATGTCGGCAAACACGGGGATCGCGCCGGTTCTGGCAACAGATCCGGCGGTTGCAAAAAACGTATAGGGCGTCGTGATCACCCGATCCCCGGGCTCGATGCCGGCCGCCATCAGTGAAATCAGGAGGGCGTCCGTGCCCGAAGAGACACCGATGGCATGTTTTGTGCCGCAATAGCCGGCAATCTCTTCTTCCAGCGCCGCCACTTTCGGTCCCAGGATGAAGTTCTGGCTCTCGTAAACTTCCCGGGTCACGCTGAGAATTTCTTCCTTTATGGCCTGATACTGGCTTTTCAGATCCAGCAGGGGAACCTTCATGTTATTTTCACCTGAATGATGCATAGTGTTTTTTCTTCCGTGTTTTCAATTAAAAAGTTCCCGCCCTTACCGATGACCGCGCTTTCGCCCGTCTTCAGCACCCGGGCCGGATGTTGACCAGGGGTCATTCTCGCCTGACCGTCCACCACGATCAGATGTTGCACGCTGAAAGGTTCCGGGTCGTCCTGAAATGCCGCCCCGGCATTTATGACCACGCGATACACCCGGGAATCATTTTTCTGCTCCAGCAGGGTCCTGTTTCCCCAGGAGTAATAGACCTTCCGGTGGGTTATGCACTCTTTCCGGCCCGTTTCCTTGAGGCGGGTCACGATCGCCTTGACGTTCCCGCTGCTTTCCATGCCTGAAACAAAGACCGCATCGGGAGTTTCCACGACGACCATATTATCAAGCCCGTTGGTGGCGATCAGCCGCTCATGGCCCATGATAAAACAGTTCTGCGTATCTTCCGTGATGACATCTCCCTCCACCACGTTGCCGCGGGCGTCTTTGCGCAAAAAATCATACAGGGATTTCCATGATCCGATATCGCTCCAGCCGAAATCCGAAACCAGGAGCACACCGTTGCTGGTATGTTCCATGATGGCGTAATCAAAAGAAATATTCGGCAGCGTTGCATAGGATGGGTCGGCCGTACCATCACGGGTGAAGGTAATTTTACTCATTTTCTCAAACAACTCAGGCGCAAACGTTCTAAATTCATCCAGGATGACCGACGCTTTGAAGGCAAACATGCCGCTGTTCCAGAAAAAATTTCCCGCACGAATATATTGCCTTGCAGTTTCTAAATCCGGTTTTTCAACAAAGCGGCCGATGGTTCTGGCGCCGTGGGACAGCTTGCGGTCGGCCTGAATATACCCGTAGCCGGTTTCCGGGTAATGGGGCTGAATGCCGAAGGTGACGATATGTCCTTGCTGTGCCAGGCCGATGGCCGTTTCCAACCTTTCATGGAAACCGGCAATATTTTTTACCATGTGATCCGCAGGGAAAACACACAGCACGGCATCTGTCTCTGCCATCAGGATATGCCGTGCGGCGAGCAGAATCGCCGGGGCGGTATTGCGGCCGCAGGGTTCACAGATAATTTTCCCGTCGGCCGGAACATTGATTTCCAGCATGTGCCGCCGCATTTCATGGAAATGCTCTTGGCCGCACACAATCCGGAGCCGTTGAGAATCAATAACCGGCGCCAGCCGCTTTACGGTGCTTTGCACCAGGGAATCCCGGCCGATGAAATTGACCAGTTGCTTGGGATAAAGTTCCCTGGACACCGGCCACAGGCGGGTCCCGCTCCCCCCGGCAAGCAAAACGGCATAGGTATTGATATCGGCCTCAGACATGGTGGGTGTTCTTTCTTTTCCGGGCATTGCCTGAAAACCGGGAGTTGCCCTGTTTTCGATGATTGTTCGATACCGCTTCGATGGGTTTACAAACCGTTTCGATGGCCGAATAACCGAGGTGGCCGTTGACATCCCGCGTCAGGGGAGCACCGGCCTTAACTTTCAAATCGTCCGGCAGGGCGACCACCGTCTCGGTTTTTTCCGGATCGCAAAGGTGAATAAAAGCCTGACAGGATCCGGGGTGCCTTCTGATTATTTCATGCAGCCCGGACAGGGCCGATATGTCCGTCCGGGTGACATCCAGATGAAACTGAACCGTCGCCGTCCACATTTCTTCAGCTTTACCCATGGGGATCACGCTTTCGGCCAGTATCTTTATGGACTTCTCATCCTTTTGTACCTGCCCCTGAATAATAATGAGCTGCTCGCTTACCAGCAGCGCTTTCACGGACCCATAGAGGGAAGTAAAAATTACCGCTTCAACGGAACCATACTGGTCTTCAAGGGTCACAAACGCCATATCTTCGTCCTTTTTGGTTTTAATGACCTTTGAATTGGTTACCACGCCTCCGATCCTGATGGCCTGCCCGTCATTTACCTCCCGCAGAGCTACGGTGTTCATACAGGCAAACTTGTCCAGCAGCTCTTCATAACTGGTCAACGGATGACCGGTAAAATAAAACCCGAGGGCCTCTTTTTCAAACAGCAGCAGTTGCTTTTCATCCCATTCGCCGATTTCGGGCAGCGCCGGGCTGTTGACGGCCTGCACGCTGTCCACCAGGTCGAACAGCCCCATCTGGGGATCGGACCTTTCCCGTTGGACCCTCTGGCCGTGTTCGAGGGCCGATTCAAGAGCGGCAAACATCTGCAACCGATGAGCGCCGGTGGAATCAAAGGCGCCGCATTTTATCAGACTTTCAACGACCCGTTTGTTTACTTTTTTAAGATCGACCCGCTCACAAAAATCAAACAGGGAAGAAAAGGGACCATCCCCTCTTTCGGCGATAATGGATTCAATGGCGGCTTCCCCGACGTTTTTCACCGCCACCAGTCCGAATCGGATTTTTGACCCGCTGACGGCAAATTCCTTGTCGCTTTCATTGATATCAGGCGGCAGAATGGGAATATCATGACTGCGGCACTCGGCAATATATTTTACCACACTGTCCGATGAGTTCATTTCACTGGTCAGCAGCGAAGCCATGAATTCAACCGGATAGTGGGCTTTTAAAAAACCTGTTTGATAGGCAATCAGCGCATAGGCGGCGCTGTGGGATTTATTAAACCCGTATCCGCCGAAATTTTCCATCAGGCTGAAAATGGCTTCCGCCTTGTCCGGCGCAATCTTATTTTCCGATGCCCCTTTGATAAAACGCTCGCGATGCCCGGCCATAATCTCGGGAATCTTTTTTCCCATTGCTTTCCGAAGGTCATCGGCCTCGGACATGGAAAAATTCGCCAGACTGCCGGCCGTATGCATCACCTGTTCCTGATAGACGATTACGCCGTAGGTTTCCTTTAAAATGGGCTCGAGCGCGGCAACAGGATACTCCACTTTCTTCCGGCCGTGCTTTCTTTCAACAAAATCATCCACCATCCCGCTCTCAAGGGGCCCGGGGCGGTAAAGAGCCACGAGCGCAATGATGTCTTCAAAACATGCCGGTTTCAACCTAACCAGGAGGTCTTTCATGCCCGCGCTTTCCAGTTGAAATACACCGGTTGTATCTCCGGATGCAAGCAGCCGGTAGGTGTCCGGGTCCTTAAAATCCAGGTTTGACATATCCGGCGGGGTTTTTCCCTGCCGCGCGATGAGCGCAAGGGTATTGGCAATCACCGTCAGATTGCGCAGTCCGAGAAAATCAAACTTGACGAGCCCAATTTTTTCAACGCACTGCATGTCAAATTGAATGACGACTTCGCCTTTTTTACCTTTATAAAGCGGTGCATATTCCACCAGCGGTTTGTCCGCGATGACAACCCCTGCGGCATGCGTCGACGCATGCCTGGGCAACCCTTCCAGCACGCGGCAGATATTTATCAGCTCGGCGATTTCCGGCTTCTGCTGCGCCAGTTCGCTGATTCTGGGTTCCCGCTTTAACGCGTCGTCCAATTTAATGTTCAATACGTCCGGCACCATCTTTGCGATGCCATCCACTTCGTTAAGGGGTATGTTCAAAGCCCGTCCCACATCGCGGATGACCGCCCTGGTTTTCAGTTTCCCGAATGTGATAATCTGAGCGACATAATCCCCTCCCCCGTACTTTTCCGCAGCATATTTAAAAACTTCTTCTCTCCGGTTGATACAAAAATCCACGTCGATATCCGGCATGCTCTTGCGCGCGGGATTTAAAAACCTTTCAAAAATGAGGCCGTGCTCGATGGGGTCTAAATCCGTAATTCCCAAAGAATAGGCTACAAGGCTTCCGGCCGCTGACCCCCTGCCGGGTCCCACAGGGATATTTTTCCCCTTGGCAAAGCCTATGATGTCGGCCACAATCAGGAAATAACCCGCAAAACCCATGGCGTTGATCAGTGAAATCTCCTTTTCTATACGATCCACATAAACGCCCTGATTCATGTCCGGGTTTTTACCCTTGATTCTAATGAGTTTCTCTGCAAAACCTTTGCGGACCTCCAGCTCAAAAAACGATTCGGCACTCTGGCCGGACTCGGTATCGAATTTCGGGAAATGATAGGTATTAAAGTCAAACTGGACATCACATCGTCTTGCGATATCTTTAGAATTCGTGAGCGCTTCGGGATGCTGACTGAAATAGGCGCCCATTTCGGCACCGCTCTTGAAATAAAGCTGGTCGGTACGGAATCTTAACCGTTCGGTCTCGTGCACCGTTTTCCCGGTTTGAATACAAAGCAGAACATCATGGGCCCGGACATCCTCTTTGTCCAAATAATGACAGTCGTTTGATGCCACCGCGGGAATTGACAGCCGGCGGCTCATATCAAAAAGGGCCTGGTTTACGATTTCCTGCTTGTCGATGCCGTTGTTCTGGACCTCAAGGAAAAAGTTGCCCTCGCCGAAAACTGTAAGATAAAAATGGGCGGTTTCCTCGGCCTTGTCCATTCGGTGGGCCAGAATATGCATGGGAATCTCGCCGTGAAGACAGGCGGAAAGGCCGATGAGCCCCTTGCTGTGAGCGGTTAAAACCTTCTTGTCTATGCGGGGTTTGTAATAGAATCCTTGAAGCTGAGCCATGGAAACCAGTTTGCACAGGTTTTGATATCCCTCATGGTTTTCAGCCAGCAGGACCAGATGGGAAAGCCCCCTGGCGTCCAGGGGTGTTTTATCGGCCAGAGTTCGCGGCGCCACATAACATTCGCACCCGATAATGGGTTTGACACCGGCCTGCCGGGCTTTTTCATAAAAATCGATGGTGCCGAACATGGTGCCATGATCGGTAATGGCCACCGTATCCATGCCGAAAGCCCTGACGCGTTCAAACAGGGGGGCCAATCTTATCGCGCCGTCCAGAAGGCTGTATTGGGTGTGGACATGCAAGTGGACAAAATCGGTATTTGTATCATTCATGGGGTTAGTCGAGTCGATAGTTCGGCGCCTCTTTCGTGATGATCACATCATGTACGTGGCTTTCTCTGAGACCGGCAGCGCTGATCTTTATAAATCGCGCTTTTTTTCTGAGCTCTTCAATGCTCCGGCATCCCACATAACCCATACCGGCTCGCAGACCGCCCACGAGCTGAAAAATATTCGCCGACAGGGATCCCCGGTAGGGGACACGCCCGACAATGCCCTCCGGAACCAGCTTGTCTTCTTCCGAAATCTCTTCCTGATAGTATCTGTCCTTGCTTCCTTTTTTCATGGCCTCGATGGATCCCATGCCCCGGTAAACCTTATAGCTCCGGCCCTGGAAAAGAATGGTCTCCCCGGGGCTTTCTTCCGTACCGGCAAATAGTCCTCCAATCATCACCACGTGGGCGCCCGCACCGATCGCCTTGGTGATGTCCCCGGAATATTTAATCCCCCCGTCAGCGATCAAAGGCACACCGGTTTTATCGGAAATGGTTTTACAATTCATGATCGCCGTAACCTGCGGCACGCCAATGCCGGCCACGATGCGGGTCGTACAGATGGACCCGGGGCCGATGCCGATTTTTACCCCGTCAACTCCTGCCTGGATCAGCGCTTCCGCTCCCTGAGCGGTGCCCACATTGCCGGCGATCAGTTCAATGTCTTTAAAAGTGCTTTTCAATACCTGGACCGCCCTGAGGACATTTTCTGAATGACCATGGGAGGTATCGATCAGGATCACATCCGCCCTGGCCTTTAAAAGCGCCTCGGTGCGCGCTTCCATATCGGTTCCAACGCCCACGGCCGCCCCGACCCGGAGACGACCCTTTTCATCCTTGCAGGCATCGGGATATTTTTTTATTTTTTCAATATCTTTAATGGTTATCATCCCCTTAAGCCTGCCCTTTTTATCCACCACCAGCAGTTTTTCGATCCGGTGCTTATGGAGCAGTCTTTTGGACTCTTCCAGGGAAATTCCTTCCGGGACGGTAACGAGGTTGTCTTTGGTCATGACCTCGGAGACTTTCTTGTCCAGCTCCGTTTCAAACCTGAGGTCCCTGTTGGTCACAATTCCCAGCAGCTGATCTTTCCGGGTGACCGGGACCCCGGAAATATGATACCGCCTCATCAATTCAAGCACCTCACGCACCGCCTGTTCCGGGCGGATCGTAACCGGTTCAACAATCATGCCGCTTTCTGATTTCTTGACCTGATCCACCTCTTTGGCCTGACTCTGGATACTCATGTTGCGGTGAATAAAACCCAGCCCGCCTTTGCGGGCCATGCTGATACAGGTCAGCGATTCGGTTACCGTGTCCATTGCGGCGCTGACGATGGGAATATTTAAAGACAGGTTTTTTGTCAACCGCGTGCCGGTATTCACCTCTTTCGGCATAACATCGGAATAATTCGGCAGCAATAATACATCATCAAAAGAATACGTTTCTTCCAAAGAGATCGTTTTCATGATTATCCTCCAAGGCTAACTCTTCAGGACCCGGATCAATTTACAATCGAAAAATAATCAATTAAAATACCAAATGCGTGCCCCCTGCGCAATCTTTTTATTTGTCATCTTGACAAAGAATCCCTATGAGCAGTAGAATGCGCTTCCGTTAATCGGGCAGGAGGTTATTGAAAAACAAGCCGGATAGATAAAAATGTAACGGTTATCGGTTCACGGTAAAAAAACAGAAGGCAGAGGAGAATTATATTGAAAAAACTGTTAACTGT